>CAIVZW010000268.1 GCA_903910495.1 uncultured beta proteobacterium | reverse complement strand
TTGACCCCTCCGATCTGGAACTCGCCGCCATGCGCGCCGCGCTCGCCCCGCTCGGTGATTACGTCTCGACCATCGGCATGGACCGTCCACTGGCCGACTACCGCAAGGAGGAAGTCCTGCGTCTGGTCGAGGTCGTGGTCGACGCCTATCAGGCTCACATGCTCGACGAGCACGAACGCATGGCAGCGAAAGAGCGCGCCTTCTTCGAACAGCGCCTGGCCGCTCAACCAAAGCCGCAACCCGCAAGCGGCTCCAACAAAAGGATTCCCTTCTGATGATCGACCTTAACCATCAACTCAAATTTCACGAGCAGGTGACTGTTCTCGTGGATGCCGCCCTCCAAGCGGAAAACGCCACCCGCGAGAAGCGCCGTTATCTAGGCGGATCCCGCCTCGGTGTTGCCTGCGAGCGTGCCCTCCAGTTCGAATATGCCGATGCTCCAGTGGATGTCGGTGCCGAGTTCCCCGGCCGCACGCTGCGCATCTTCGAAGTCGGTCATGCCCTGGAAGACCTCGCCATTCGATGGCTGCGTCTGGCTGGCTTCGATCTCTACACCCGGCGCAAGGAGGGTGAGCAATTCGGCTTCGCCGTCGCCGACGGTCGTATCCAGGGGCACCTCGACGGCGTGATTGCCAATGCGCCGCCCGATCTTGGTCTGACGTTCCCGATGCTCTGGGAGTGCAAGACCATGAACGACAAAAACTGGCGCGACACCGTGAAGAAGGGTGTGGCGGTCGCAAAGCCCGTCTATGCCGGCCAGATCGCGACGTATCAGGCGTACATGGAACCGTTGATTCCCGGCATTTCCGACAATCCGGCGCTGTTCACCGCGATCAACAAGGACACCCAGGAAATCTGGTCTGAACTCGTGTCGTTCGATGGTGGCTTGGCACAGCGCCTGTCCGACCGCGCCGTGCGGGTGATTCGGGCCACCGAAGTCGGTGAGCAGCTACCGCGCGTTGCCACGGAGCCGGGTTACTACGAGTGCAAGTACTGCGCATGGGCCAATCGTTGCTGGGGACAGGTATGAACGCGCCCGCGCCCGGATACAACATCCTCGCTGCCAAGCGCCGCACTCGTCAGCTGGTTGGGACCCCTGCCATTGAGCGACTGTTACTCAGAAACGTGGAATTTGTCTGTCCCGAGTCTTGGTTGTGCTCGAGTGTGATCAAGCAGGTTTTCGTCGACCTCTGTGGCCCCTCACGCGATGCGCGACGCGATGCCCGTAATTTCTTTTGTGATGGCCGGTTGGAGATCTGGTGTGACCTGATCGGACTTAACCCGGAATTCGTTCGCGAGGTTGCCCTTAAGACAGGCTATTTGCCTGCAGATACTAAAGGAGGCTCCCATGCTTGATTTTAACGGCGGCACGTCAGCCGAAACTCCAAAAACTGACGGTGCACGGGAAGATCTGCGTATCGCGTTGCTGTCTAGGCTGGAGGATGTTCTCCGTCACCTGTTTCCGGCAGGTGAGGTCAAGTGCGGCAAGTTCCTGATCGGCGATGTGCTCGGCAGCCCGGGGCGCAGTCTGGAGATCGTGCTCGACGGTGACAAGGCAGGGCTCTGGACTGACCGTGCCACCAGTGAAGGTGGTGACATCTTCGATCTGATCGCACACTGCTTCCGTTTTGACGTTCGTGGCGACTTCCCACGAGTGATGGAGGAAGCGGCCAAGCTGGCCGGATGCCCGGCTACGGCACCCAAACGCAAGAAGGGCAAAAAAGAGGTGTTGGTCGACGAACTCGGACCGGCAACGGCGAAGTGGGATTACCAAGCTGGCGACGGTAGTCTGATCGGCTGTGTTTATCGCTATGAGCCGCCCGGTGGTCGCAAGGAGTTTCGTCCGTGGGATGCTAAGCGCCGGAAGATGGCTCCGCCGGATCCGCGTCCGTTATATAACCAACCTGGTATGGCTCAGGCAGAATCGATAGTGCTGGTCGAAGGTGAGAAATGCGCTCAGGCACTGATCGATGCCGGCATCGTGGCGACCACTGCTATGCACGGCGCGCATGCGCCGATCGAGAAAACCGACTGGTCGCCCCTGGCCGGCAAGCATGTGCTGATCTGGCCCGACCGCGACAAAGCCGGATGGGACTACGCCATGGCCGCTGCCGATGCGGTACTCATGGTCGGCGCGCTGTCCTGTGCCGTGTTGATGCCACCGGAGGACAAACCCGAGGGATGGGATGTGGCCGATGCGCTGGTGGAAGGTTTCGATGTCCAGAGCTTTCTGGCGACGGGACCGCGCATCAGTGTCCTGCCACCGGCGCCGGAAGTGTCCGAGGCTAACGACGAGAATGCGGTCTGGGCCACCGATGACGCCCTCGCACTGTCCTTTACCCGCCGCTATGCCGAAGACTGGCGCTATTGCGCGCAGTGGGGCAAGTGGCTGGTGTGGACCGGCAATCGCTGGCAGGCCGACGACACCTTGCTGGTGACTCACCTCATGCGACACATCTGCCGCGAGGCCGCCATCAAAGCGGATTCCCATCGGCTCGCCGCCAAACTGGCCTCCAGCAGCACCGTGGGCGGTGTTGATCGTCTGGCACGCAGCGATCGCCAGCATGCGTCCACCTCTGATGAGTGGGATCGTGACCCGTGGCTCGCCAATGCGCCGGGCGGCGTCATCGACCTGCGTACCGGCCAGGTACGAGCGCATGATCGTGCTGATCGAATGACCAAGATCGCCACCGCCACGCCGAACGGGACATGTCCACGCTGGTTGGCATTTCTGGCTGACATCACCGAGGGCGATCGGGATTTGATGGTCTATCTGCAGCGGGTTATCGGTTACTGCCTGACGGGGGTCACCTCCGAGCACGCGTTGTTTTTCTTGTACGGCACCGGGGCGAACGGCAAGTCGGTGTTCGTGAATGTGATCACCACAATCTTAGGTGACT
>CAIVZW010000267.1 GCA_903910495.1 uncultured beta proteobacterium | reverse complement strand
TTGGTGGGTGCTGACGGGCTCGAACCGCCGACATCCAGCTTGTAAGGCTAGCGCTCTACCAACTGAGCTAAGCACCCATACGGTGTGTAAAGCACTAAGAGGATTAGTTTACAGCATCCTTGAGGCCTTTGCCAGCGCGGAACTTCGGCACTTTGGCCGCCTTGATCTTGATTGCAGCGCCCGTACGCGGGTTACGACCACTGCGCGCAGCACGCTTGCCGACGTAGAAGGTTCCGAAACCCACCAGAGTTACCATGCCGCCCTTTTTGAGGGAAGTCTTCACCGCAGCGATAGTGGCATCCAGAGCACGACCGGCAGCCGCCTTGGACAGATCAGCAGACTTGGCGATTTGATCAATCAGTTCAGATTTATTCACGTGTAACCCCTTCGATTGATAGTGGAAGAACATGGAAGAACAGGAAGACCTGCAGGAGTCTTATAGCAAGGCTGAAAACCTTATGTCAAGCGGTTTGTGGGGGATTGTCTCGGATTTTACGGCGCACTGAAAAAGTGCGGACATGCCGAGAGAATTGCTCCCGGCATGCTTTGATGTTGAATCAATGAGTAACGATGGATTGTGCAGAACCGTTCTCGGCTCCTGCACCAACAGCGGGCGTTGCTTCTACATCAGGCAAGGCCTGTGGCAAACGTTCGAGCGCCAGTTCAAGCACCTGATCAATCCACTTGACCGGAATGATTTCGAGCTTGTTCTTGATGTTGTCGGGAATTTCGGCGAGATCCCTGACGTTCTCTTCCGGAATCAGCACCCGCCCAAGGCCGCCACGTACTGCAGCCAGGAGTTTTTCCTTGAGCCCGCCAATCGGCAATACCTCACCGCGCAAGGTGATCTCGCCGGTCATGGCCACATCGCAACACACCGGGATACCCGTCAGCACGGAGACCAGCGCCGTGCAGATGCCAACACCTGCTGAAGGACCATCCTTGGGAATCGCGCCTTCCGGCAGGTGGATATGGATGTCGCTCTTCTGATAGAAATCGTCGGCGATCCCCAGTGACCGGGAACGCTTCCTGACCACCGACAGGGCGGCCTGGATCGACTCCTGCATGACTTCGCCCAGCTTGCCGGTAGTGATCGTCTTGCCCTTGCCCGGCAGCACGACAGATTCGATGGTCAGCAACTCGCCGCCAACCTCCGTCCACGCCAGACCGGTCACCTGACCGACCTGATTCTCACGCTCGGCCATGCCGAAATTGTATCGACGAACGCCGAGGAACTTGTCGAGATTGCGCGCAGTGACCGCAATGCGGTTCTGGCTCTTCTTGAGCAGCAGCGTCTTCACCACCTTGCGGCAGATCTTCGAAATATCGCGCTCAAGCGCACGCACGCCGGCTTCGCGGGTGTAGTAGCGAACGATGTCGCGCAACGCGCTTTCAGCTATCGTCAGCTCGGTCTTTTTCAGGCCGTTGGTTTTCATCTGCTTGGGCAGCAGATAACGATGGGCAATGTTGATCTTCTCGTCCTCGGTGTAACCGGAGAGACGAATCACTTCCATGCGATCAAGCAAGGGAGCCGGGATATTCATCGTATTGGCGGTGGCCACGAACATCACTTCCGAGAGGTCGTACTCGACTTCAACGTAGTGATCCACAAAGGTTGAATTCTGTTCGGGATCGAGCACCTCAAGCAGCGCCGAGCTTGGATCACCACGAAAATCCTGACCCATCTTGTCGACTTCGTCGAGCAGGAAGAGCGGATTCTTGACCGCCACCTTGGTCATGTTCTGCAGGATCTTGCCTGGCATCGAACCGATGTAGGTACGGCGATGGCCACGAATCTCGGCTTCGTCACGCACGCCACCAAGGCTCATGCGCACGAACTTGCGTCCGGTCGCACTGGCGATCGACTGGCCCAACGAAGTCTTGCCAACGCCGGGAGGTCCGACCAGGCAAAGGATTGGCGCCTTGAGTTTATCCACGCGCTGTTGCACGGCAAGGTATTCGATGATGCGTTCCTTGACCTTCTCCAGACCCCAGTGGTCCTTGTCGAGGATCTTGCCGGCCTCGGCCAGATCCTTGCTGATACGCGTCTTCTTGCGCCACGGCAGATTGATCAGCGTCTCGATGAAACTGCGCACGACGGTGGCCTCGGCCGACATCGGCGACATCAGCTTGAGCTTCTTGAGTTCGGACTGCGCCTTGGTCAGTCCTTCCTTGCTCATGCCGGCGGCCTTGACCTTCTTGTCAAGTTCGTCGAAATCAGCGCCCTCTTCGCCTTCGCCCAATTCCTTCTGGATGGCCTTGACCTGCTCGTTGAGGTAGTACTCGCGCTGGCTTTTTTCCATCTGTCGCTTGACGCGGCCGCGGATGCGCTTCTCGACCTGAAGAATGTCGATTTCGGTTTCCAGTTGCGAAAGCAGGCGCTCGATACGCGGACGAATCTCGAACATCTCGAGCACTTCCTGCTTCTGCTCAAGTTTGAGCGGCAAATGCGCGGCAATCGTGTCGGCCAGACGACCGGCTTCTTCGATACCGGCGATCGAGGTCAGGATTTCCGGCGGAATCTTCTTGTTCAGCTTGACGTACTGATCGAACTGCGCAATGACAGCACGACGCAGCGCTTCGACCTCGTGATCGACGCCATCCTCGACGGCGACCGGTCGCGCAGTAGCAACAAACATTTCGTCCCGGGTCTCGATCAGATCGACATGCGCACGCTGCGTGCCCTCGACCAGAACCTTCACGGTACCGTCGGGCAGCTTCAGCATTTGCAGGATGTTGGCTACGCAGCCGATGCTATAGAGATCCTCGGCTTCCGGTTCGTCCTTGACCGCCGACTTCTGCGCCACCAGCAGGATGCCATTGCCGGCTTCCATGGCCACTTCAAGCGCCTTGATCGATTTTGGCCGCCCGACGAAGAGCGGAATCACCATGTGCGGGAAAACGACCACGTCACGCAGCGGCAACAGCGGCAGTTCAACAGACTCGGCAGACAGAAGTAGATTCGTTGACATCAATTTTGCTCTATAGATAAGCGTACAGTCCCCGAGATGGGGGCATGAGTGCGTATTTCAAGCCGCCAGCAGCGGCCAGATGCATCCACTGATAATCAGTTGGAGCCCGAAACCTTGGGCTGGTCAGCGTAGATCAGAATCGGCTTGGCGTCACTGCTGATCATATTCTCGTCAATCACGACCTTCGCGACATTCTCCATGCCAGGAAGCTCGTACATGGTATCGAGCAGGACGGATTCGAGAATCGACCTCAGGCCGCGCGCACCGGTCTTGCGGTCAAGCGCACGCTTGGCGATGGCGATCATCGCCGCCGGACGAATTTCGAGTTCGACGCCTTCCATCGAGAACAGCTTCTGATACTGCTTGACCAGCGCATTCTTCGGCTCGATCAGAATCTGAACCAGCGCTTCGGTGGACAGTTCCTCAAGCGTGGCAATCACCGGCAGACGCCCGATCAGTTCGGGGATCAGACCGAATTTGATCAGGTCTTCGGTTTCGACCGTACGCAGCACTTCACCGATCGCTTTCTTGTCGTCCTTGCTCTTCACTTCGGCGCCGAAACCCATGCCGCCGCGCTCGGAACGATTGCGGATAACCTTCTCCAGCCCGTCGAACGCGCCGCCGCAAACGAATAGAATGTTGGTCGTATCGACCTGCACGAAATCCTGGTTCGGGTGCTTGCGCCCGCCCTGCGGAGGAACCGAAGCCACCGTGCCCTCGATCAGCTTGAGCAAGGCCTGCTGTACGCCTTCTCCGGAGACGTCGCGGGTAATCGAGGGGTTATCCGATTTGCGCGAAATTTTGTCGATTTCATCGATATAGACGATACCCTGCTGTGCCTTTTCGGTATCGTAGTCGCACTTTTGCAATAGTTTCTGGATGATGTTTTCAACGTCCTCACCGACATAGCCGGCTTCGGTCAGGGTCGTGGCATCGGCCATCACGAAAGGCACATTGAGCATGCGGGCCAGCGTCTGTGCCAGCAGCGTCTTGCCGGAACCGGTCGGTCCGATAAGCAGAATGTTGCTTTTGGCCAGTTCAACGTCGTCGCCGGCCTTGCCGAAATGTCGCAGGCGCTTGTAGTGGTTATAAACCGCCACGGCCAGAATCCTCTTGGCCGGTTCCTGCCCGATCACATACTGGTCAAGCAAGCCGGAAATTTCTTTCGGCGTCGGCAGATCGCTCTTGGCCACCTTGCCGCCCTGGTCGGCGGAGATTTCGTCGCGAACGATATCGTTACACAGCTCGATACACTCGTCGCAGATGAACACGGACGGTCCGGCGATAAGCTTCTTCACTTCATGCTGGCTCTTGCCGCAGAACGAACAATAGAGCAATTTTTCGCTGCCGCTTTTCTTTTCAGCCATATCGTCCTACCTCATTCCATGTGACGATTGATCCGGTCCTGAAACCGAATCCTTAATCAATTCTTCCGTCACGCGCAGCGTCAGACGGCTTCGCGGCTGGCCAGAACCTTGTCGATCAGACCGTATTCTGCCGCTTCCTGTGCCGAAAGGAAATTATCACGGTCGGTATCCCGCTCGATGCGCTCGACCGGTTGTCCGGTGTGATGCGCCATGATTTCGTTGAGTTTGGCCCGCAGGGAAAGTATTTCCTTGGCGTGGATGGCAATATCCGAGGCCTGCCCCTGAAACCCTCCCATCGGCTGGTGAATCATCACCCGCGAATTGGGCAACGCAAAACGCTTGCCCTTGGCACCGGCCGTGAGCAGGAAAGCGCCCATCGAACAGGCCTGCCCCATGCACAGTGTCGACACGTCCGGCTTGATGAACTGCATCGTATCGTAAACCGACATCCCGGCCGAAACCGAACCGCCCGGTGAATTGATGTAGAAATGGATATCCTTGTCGGGATTCTCGGCTTCAAGAAAGAGCAACTGCGCGACAACCAGATTGGCCGTCACGTCATTGACCTGTCCGACCAGGAAAATAACGCGCTCCTTGAGCAGGCGCGAATAGATATCATAGGCCCGCTCACCCCGCCCGCTCTGCTCGATCACCATCGGCACCAAACCCAGTGCCTGCGGATCCCAGTTGTCTGCGGATGTAAAACGATCAAGACTCATTCCAGCTCCTTGGTGTGAGGGAGAATTTCAGGACTTCTGACCCATCAGTTCGTCAAAGGCAACAGCCTTGTCGACAACTTTGGCGCTGGATAGTGCCCAGGCAACGACATTGTTTTCAATCGCCACGCCTTCAATCTCGGAGAGACGCTGCGGTTGGGCGTAGTACCAGCGGATCACTTCCTCGGGATGCTCATAGCTCTGCGCCGCCTCTTCGACAATCGACTTGATCTGGTCTGCCTTGGCATGCAGTTCCTTGACCTTGACGATTTCCGAAAGAATCAGACCGAGACTGACACGACGCTTGGCCTGATCGACAAACCATTCGCGCTGCATCGGGAAGTCCTTCATCTTGACTCCGCCGCGCTGTTCCATATCCTGGCGCGCGGCCTGCATCAAACGCTGAATCTCCATGTCGACCAGGGCGTTCGGAACATCGATCGGATTGGCCTTGAGCAGCGCATCCATGACCTGATCCTTGACCTTGTCCTGCAGACGCTTCTTGACTTCGCGCTTCAGATTGGTCTCGATTTCGGCATGCATCTTGACGACATCGCCATCCTCGACACCGAGCGTCTTGGCGAACTCCGCATCAATTTCGGGCAGGATGGCTTCACGCACTTCCTTGACGGTGATCGAGAAGCTTACGTTCTGGCCGGCCAGATCCTTGGCCGAATAATCGGCGGGGAAGGTCATTTCGAAGGTTTTTTCTTCGCCGGCCTTGAGCCCGATCACGGCGTTTTCAAAATCAGCCAGCATGGCGCCTTCACCGAGCACGAACGGATAGTCATTGGCTTGCCCGCCCTGGAAAGGCACACCATCCTTCTTGCCAAGGAAATCAATCGTCGCCCGATCACCCTTGGCGGCGGCGCGATCAACCGGTTCGTAGCGGACGCGCTGTTTGCGCAGGACAGCCAGCGTGCTGTCCATTTCACCAGCACCGACTTCGAGTACCGGGCGCTCGATCTCCACGTCCTTGAGTTCCCCCAGCTTGATTTCGGGATAAACCTCGAAGACCGCGGAGAACTCGATATGGGTCGTGCTGTCGCTCTTCTTCGGCTCGATGTTCGGGTAGCCGGCAACACGCAGTTGCTGGGCCTTGGCGGTCTCGCCAAAGGCCCGCTCAAGCGCTTCGTTCAGCGCTTCGTGACGCGCCTGGTCGCCGTATTGCTGCCTGACGATATTGGCCGGCACCTTGCCCGGACGGAAGCCCGGCATCTTCATCGTCTTGCCCAAACGCTTCAGGCGCTGATCGATTTCCCGGTCAAGATCGGCGATAGCCACCGCAAGATCCAGACGGCGCTCCAGGGCGTTGGTCAGCGGCGCGGCTTCGGCGGTAGTGTGTGTGGCGTTCGTTTCCATTAAGAGTCCTTGAAGTCTGGTAAATTCGGGGGTGAAAATAAGCCGCTTTAGTGATCAGTCACGTCATGGTGCGAGAGAAGGGAGTCGAACCCCCACGCCTTGCGGCGCTGGAACCTAAATCCAGTGCGTCTACCAATTCCGCCACTCTCGCGCTTAATCGACCATTTTACCCGAGATCACCCTATACTGTCAGCCGCTGGCCCACTTTCCTCGGCAGGCTTGACCCACATCATTTCCAGCCCGACCTCAGCCATGTCCGTAGATCATTACGAAAACTTCCCTGTCGCCTCCATCCTGCTGCCCGGGCGCTTGCGCCGACCGATCGAGGCGATCTACCGTTTTGCGCGCGGCGCCGACGATATTGCCGACGAGGGCGAGGCCAGCGATGAACAGCGCCTGCAGGGTCTGGCCGAGTATAACTTCGAACTTTACCGCATCGAGCAGGGGCAGCCGCCAAAGGATCCGGTTTTTCAGGAACTGGCCCGCATTATCGAGCAATGGCATCTGCCCTTGCAGCTTTTTCGCGACCTGCTCGATGCTTTCGCGCAGGATGTCGTCCAGAAGCGTTACGCCGATTACCCTGAACTCCTCGACTACTGCCGGCGTTCGGCCAATCCCGTCGGACGTCTGCTGTTGCATCTCGTCGACCGGGCCAGCGAAGAGAACCTGTATCGCTCCGACTGCATCTGCACAACCCTGCAACTGATCAACTTCTGGCAGGACATCGCCATCGACTGGCAAAAGAATCGCGTTTACCTCCCGCAAACCGATCTTGACAATTTTGGCGTCAGCGAGAAGCAGATCGCCGATCACCGCTGGAGCGCCGAATGGGCCGCACTGCTCGATTTCCAGATCGAGCGCTCACGCCAGCTGATGCTCGAAGGTGCCCCGCTGGTGCAGCGACTGCCGGGACGCATGGGCTGGGAGATTCGGTTCACGGTTCAGGGCGGACTGCGCATTCTCGAACAGATCCGTCGTGTGCGCGGCGACGTATTCCGACATCGCCCCCGTCTGCGCCCCGCCGACTGGGTGCTGATGGGCAGCCGTGCGCTGTTTATGTAAGAATCTTGCATCCGAAACCCATGGAACGGCCAATGACCCCTGAAGAGTATTGCCAGCAGAAAGCAGCTTCGAGCGGCTCGAGTTTCTATTACAGCTTTCTCTTTCTGCCGCCCAAGCGGCGGCGGGCGATCACTGCGCTTTACGCCTATTGTCGCGAAGTCGACGATGTCGTCGATGAATGCCAGGATGCGCAGATCGCCGCCACCAAGCTGGCCTGGTGGCGACTCGAACTTGGCCGCCTTTACGCCGGCAAGCCCGAGCATCCGGTCACCCAGGCTTTATTGCCGTTACTGTCCGAGTTCAGCCTGCCGCAGGAGCAACTCCTTGAAATCATCGACGGCATGGAGATGGATCTGCAGCAGACGCGCTATCTCGACTTCAAGGCGCTATCGCTCTACTGTTACCGGGTGGCCAGCGTCGTCGGCCTGCTCGCCGCCGAAATCTTCGGCTTCCAGGATCGCCGGACGCAGAAATACGCCCACGACCTCGGCATGGCCTTCCAACTCACCAACATCATCCGCGATGTCGGCGAGGATGCCCGCCGCGGACGAGTCTACCTGCCGATCGACGAACTCCAGCGCTTCGACGTTCCAGTGGCCGACATCCTGAACTCGCGTTATTCCGAAAACTTCCGGAAGCTGATGGAGTTCCAGATCGAACGCGCCGAAGGCTACTACGCGCAAGCCATGAGCGAACTGCCGCAGGCCGATCGCAAGACACAGCGCCCGGGTCTGGTGATGGCCGCCATCTACCGCACCGTGCTCGACGAAATCAAGCGCGACGGCTGCCAGGTATTGAGCCAGCGCACTTCGCTGACGCCCCTGCGCAAGCTGTGGATCGCCTGGCGTACCTGGATCAAGGGCTGAAATGGATCGCCTGACCGCTTCAAACACGGAGAGCACGGAGACACAGAGGACACGGAGAAAAAGATGAACCGCCCTCGCGAGAAGTGCCTTATTCTTCAGCCTCTCTGTGTTCTCAGTGGCTTTCTCTGTGAACTCTGTGTTGAATGAGTTTATTGAATCAAAGCTCAGAGTCGCAATCATCGGCGGCGGCTGGGCCGGGCTGGCGGCGGCAGTCGAACTGAGTGCTGTTGGCGCCAGCGTCACTATTTTTGAAGCGGCAAGACAACTGGGCGGACGGGCACGCAGCGTCGACGTCCACGGACACACCCTCGACAACGGTCAGCACATCCTGATCGGTGCCTACCGCGCAACACTGCGCCTGATGCAAACCGTAGGGGCCGACCCCGAACGGCTACTGCGCAGACTTCCGCTTGACTTGAGCTATCCCGCTGCCGGTTTCCGGATGCGACTGCCGCGCCTGCCCGCGCCGCTGCACCTGGCCTTCGGCCTGCTCGGTGCAAGGGGTAGCACCTCCGGCGAAAAATTCGCTGCGGTACGCTTCATGCGCAGGCTGCAAGCCCGTAATTATCACCTCGCCAGCGACTGCACGGTAAGCGAACTGCTTGATCGCCACAAACAGCATGGCATGCTGCGCCGCTACCTGTGGGAACCGCTCTGCCTCTCCGCACTTAACACCGCGCCGGAAAACGCCTCGGCGCAGATTTTTTCCAACGTCCTGCGCGACAGCCTGGGCGGACATCGTGCCGATACCGACCTGCTGCTCCCGGCAGCGGACCTCGGCCGTGTTTTCCCCCACGCCGCCGCCGGATTTATTAGCACTCACGGCGGCGAAATCCGCCTGTCGACCCGCGTCGAAAGCATTGAGGACGGGCTGCGCATTGGCGCAGAACGCTTCGACCGCATCATCCTCGCCACGGCTCCGCAACACGCGATGGCCTTGCTGGAAAAACAGACGCAGACCGCAGCCATCGCCGAAATACTCGCCGCTTACAGTTACGAGCCTATTGCTACAGTCTACGCCGGCTATCCGCCCGAGATCTCCCTGCCATCTCCCATGCTCGGGCTTGATGGTGGCACTGGCGGACATCTCGGCCAGTGGGCCTTTGATCGCGGTACGCTGAGCGGCAATCACGGGGTCATGAGCTTTGTACTGAGCGCCCGTGGAACCTGGGATGAACGCAACGACGAGGCACTGGCCAAGGCGCTGCACCTCGAACTCGAAGCGGCGCTGCACAGGAAACTTCCTTCACCCTTATGGCACCAGGTCATCCGCGAACGACGCGCCACCTTCTCCTGCCGACCCGATCTGCCCCGCCCGACGGCACTGACGCCACTCCAGGGCCTCTGGCTGGCCGGCGACTACGTCTGCGCCAATTACCCGGCCACACTGGAAGGCGCGGTACGCAGCGGCATTGCGGCGGCAACAGGCGCACTCCGGAACACGCCTGAAACACAATGAATACGGTTGCTTGCGCACATCCAAAGGATACTATCTGACGGGTGTTTCGAGGTCGAGTCTGCAGCCCGATTCAACGTAACAAAACCCCTGTCGTATCCTCTGTCGTGCCTGAAAGCCGTCCGGCATTCCCCGGTGTAAAGCATGGATAAAGGGCCTCCGAGCGGAACCTGAAGGCGCTATCGATGATTACCGGATTTCAATCCCCAGCTTTGCTTCAATATCCTACCCAGCGGATATTACTGATTTGTTTTCAAGAAAAATTTCGCCATGGAAAACTTCGCCATTGACCGGGCAGTGAAAGGCAAGGATACTTGATCCAGTACTGATGAATTGCTGCAACAGATTCCAATGTTTTTTCACGAAAATACGGGAGTTTATCATGTCGGAAAACGCGACCTGTTGTGAATGTTCGGAGTCCCTGTCTGAAGAGGAAATGGCCTTGCGGCTCGAGGAAATTCTCGAGGAATACCGCGACAAGCCGGGCGGCCTGATACCCGTCCTGCAGATTGCGCAAAGCCAGTTCGGCTATCTGTCGGAAAGCGTGCTGAAAAGAGTCAGCGCCGCATTCAAAAAACCCTACAGCGAAGTGGCCGGCGTCGTCTCATTCTATTCATTCTTCTCCACGGTACCGCGCGGCAAATACCTGGTGCGCGCCTGCCTCGGTACGGCGTGCTATGTACGCGGCGGCAAGGAGGTGCTCTCGACGCTGAAAAAACAATTGAAAATCGACGTCAGCGAAACGGCCGAAGACCGGCTCTTCTCGCTCGATGTCGGCCGCTGTTTCGGCGCCTGCGGACTCGCCCCGGTGATCATGGTTAACGACAGTGTGCATCAGCGCGTCAAGCCCTCCAAAATTGGTGAACTTCTCAAAGCCTACGCGGCTGGTGAGAAAGGAGGCGAGCAATGAACGCCTCTGCCAATTCAGCGATCTCGTCCGTCAGCGAACTGCGGAGGATTCCCCAGCAACTCACTGCGCCCGCAGGCGTGAGGCAGATCCTGATCTGCGCCGGTGGCGGCTGTCTTGCATCCAGTTCGGAAAAAGTCATTGCCGCGCTACGCGGCGAAATTCTCAAACAGGATCTGAGCGCCAGCATGAACCTAAGCGCTGTCGGTTGCATGGGTCTTTGCGCCGAAGGGCCGGTCATGCTGATGGTTGACGCCATGACCTTCTACCAGCGTGTCCAACCCGAAGATTGCGCAGAAATCATCAGCGCTTATGCCAGCGGCGGGGCAGTCATCGACCGCCTCGTTTCCCGCGATGCCAAAGACGGGAAAGCGGTCCCCTGCATTGACGATATCGACTTTTTCAGGAAACAGACCAAAATCGTTTTGCGCAACTGCGGTCGTATTGATCCCGAGAGCCTGGATGATGCGCTCGCCGCCGGGGTCTATCAGGCGCTTGGCAAAGTTCTCGACGGCATGCCCCCCGAAACCGTGGTCGAAACGGTGAAAAATTCCGGACTGCGCGGACGCGGCGGCGCCGGCTTTCCGACCGGAATGAAATGGAGTTTAGCTCGCAAGAACTCTGCCGACCAGCGCTACATGCTGTGCAACGCCGATGAGGGAGACCCCGGCGCCTACATGGATCGCAGCGTCCTTGAGGGTGATCCGCACAGCCTGATCGAAGGCATGATCATCGGTGCTTATGCCATCGGTGCTTCACAAGGCTACGTCTATGTGCGCGCCGAATACCCGCTGGCCGTCGCCCGCCTGCAAAAAGCCATTGACGCAGCCAACACCCGCGGTTTACTTGGCAAGAACATTCTCGGCAGTGATTTTTCCTTCGCTCTTGAAATCCGCATGGGTTCCGGTGCCTTTGTCTGCGGCGAGGAAACCGCACTGATGGCCTCCATCGAAGGCCGGCGCGGCGAACCACGCCCGCGTCCGCCGTTCCCGGCGCAGAAGGGCTTGTGGGGTAAGCCGACGGTGCTCAACAACGTCGAAACCTTCGCCAACGTGCCGGCCATCATCGACAAAGGGGCCGCGTGGTACGCCTCGTACGGAACCGAAAGGAGCAAGGGGACCAAGGTTTTTGCGCTGGCCGGAACAGTGCGCAACACCGGCCTGGTCGAAGTGCCGGTCGGCACCCCGCTCGGCGAACTGATCTACGATATCGGCGGTGGAATTCCCAACAATAAGCCGTTCAAGGCAGCGCAGCTGGGCGGTCCGTCCGGCGGCTGCATTCCGCGTCAGCACCTGAATGTGCCGCTCGACTATGAATCGCTCAGCGAACTCGGTGCGATCATGGGCTCGGGTGGATTGATCGTCATGGACGACGATGCCTGCATGGTCGATGTAGCCCGCTTTTTCGTCGAATTCGTGCAGGACGAATCCTGCGGCAAATGCGTACCTTGCCGTGTCGGGACCAAGCGCATGCTC
>CAIVZW010000266.1 GCA_903910495.1 uncultured beta proteobacterium | reverse complement strand
TCTGGCTAGTGTTGGCCATTTCAATGATTCAACCCCCGCTACGCGGGCAGCGGCAAACGGCATAAGTCTTTATAATCCGTATTTCGAACATTCTTCATGGAGGCAACATGGCTTCGGTCAACAAAGTGATTCTCGTCGGAAATCTTGGGAAAGATCCTGAAATCCGGTATATGACGAATGGTGAGGCAGTGGCGAATGTTTCGATTGCTACTTCGGAGTCATGGAAAGATAAGGCTACTGGCGAGAAGAAGGAAATCACTGAGTGGCATCGTCTGGTCTTCTATCGTAAATTGGCCGAGATAGTCGGTCAGTACCTCAAAAAAGGGTCGACCGTCTATGTTGAAGGACGAATTCGTACCCGCAAGTGGCAGGACAAGGAAGGGCAGGAGCGCAATACGACTGAGATCGAAGTAAGCGAAATGCAGATGCTCGGCGGACGTCAGAACGCGGCTTCTTCTTCCGGCGGCGAGGCCGAATATGGTGGCAGCATGCCGTCATCGAATGGGGCTGGAGCACAGCGCCCGGCGCCCGCAAAAAAGGGACCAAGCTTTGAGGATATGGAAGACGATATTCCGTTCTAGAAATCTACCTGCTTGTATAAAGCAAAGAACCCTTGGCTGATTCCTGTCTGCCAGGGGTTTTTTATTACGAGCGATAAGTTATTTGAACTCACGTGCAACAGCATTTCCACGAATGCAGGGACAGCTTCCCCGGCGTTGCATTCGTCCCTCTTCAGGTTCATGCTAAGTCTTGTCATGAGGAGTTAACTATGCGTATCGGGTTTTTTGGCGCGGCCGGCGAAGTGACTGGTTCGTGCACCATGGTGGAAACGGGCGGCATCCGCTTTCTGGTCGACTGCGGCATGTTCCAGGGCGGGCCGGAGGCACGGACGAAGAACCTGCGGGCGCTTGATTTCGGTTGTGACGTACGGGCAATCGATTTTGTGTTGCTGACGCATGCCCATATCGATCATTCCGGCCTGTTGCCGCGTCTGGTCATGCTGGGTTATCGCGGACCGATCTACGCGACGCCGGCCACAATCGACCTGCTCGCGGTGCTGCTGCCGGACAGTGCGCACATTCAGGAAAAGGAAACGGAATGGCAATTGCGCCACCGGCATCGGCGCGGCAAAAGCGAAAGCGGGGTGACTGCCCCGCTTTACACCGTGGTGCAGGCCCTGTCGGCACTCAAGTTGCTTCAGCCGGTCCCTTATGGCAAATTAATTCAGCCTGCAGAAACGGTCAAGGTCTGTTTCCATGATGCCGGTCACATTCTCGGTTCGTCCTGGCTGGAGATAAGTGTCAGTGGTGAGGGCCGGCCGCGCAAACTGGTGTTCTCCGGTGATTTGGGCATGTCGAACCGCCCGGTGTTGCGTGATCCAGAGAAAGTGGTGCCCGAGGCGGATCTGTTGCTGATCGAATCCACCTACGGAAACCGCCAGCACCGATCAATGCCGGAAACCGAAGAAGAAATCGTTGCTGCCTTCGAGCGTACGCGCGCTACGCATGGCAATCTGGTTATACCATCGTTTGCTGTCGGGCGTACTCAGGAAATCATTTACATGCTCGCGGATCTGGTGCGACGCAAGCGCATCTCGCCGCTCAAGGTCTATGTCGATTCGCCAATGGCCAATGCCGCAACACGGATTACGCTGACGCATCCGGAATTGTTCGATGCCGAAACCGGCGAGTTGATCGCCTGGGTGCAGGCGCATCCGGAGCAAATGAAAATCGAGTTCGTCGCTGATGTCGAGCATTCCAGAGCCCTCAATGACATCCATAGCGGAGCGGTAATCATTTCAGCCAGCGGCATGTGCGAGGCCGGACGGATCAAGTATCACCTGCGCGAAAATCTGCCACGCAGTGAATGCAGCATCCTGATTGCCGGTTTCCAGGCCGCAGGCACGCTGGGTCGGCGGTTGGTCGACGGCGCGCGGCTGGTCCATATCTTCGGACAACCGGTCCCGGTCAGGGCGCGCATCTACACGGTGGGAGGTCTGTCGGCCCATGCCGATCAGGCCGCTCTTCTCAATTGGCTGCGTGGTTTTCACAAACCGCCGGGGCATACCTTCGTGGTGCATGGTGAAGCCAGCGCCGCGACAGCATTTGCCGCGGCCATTCAGGAGCAGTTGGGCTGGACCGGGGTGCGTCTGCCACGTCTCGGTGAGCTTGTCACCTTGTGGTGAAAATGTTAATTCCGCATTTTTGTGTATGCTAGTATACAAGTATTCATTGTGCTGTTGAACTGTTTTACGGGCAATAACTACTGAGGAGTCCTGAATGATTTTCGGCCATGTTAATGATCTGGAGTCAGCCTTTGCCTGGCTTCCCAAGCCGCTCAAACTTGCGGTAGAGCACCTCAAACAGACGGATTTTGCCGCTTTGCCAGCAGGAAATTATGATTTGCAGGGGCGTGATATCTACGTCCAGGTCATTGACATGCATACCAAGCCGTTTGCCGAGACGCGCCCTGAAGTGCATCGCCAGTATATTGATGTGCAATATCTCTGCAGTGGTAGCGAGAAGATCGGTGTAGCCTCCGAGACCGGCAACAATACGCTTGCCGAAGACCTTCTGGAGCCGCGTGATCTGCTCTTTTATGGCGGCATGGAAAACGAGTCTACGCTGACCATGATACCGGGCAGTTTTGCCGTGTTTTTCCCCAGCGACGTGCATCGTCCGGGGTGTGCCTGTGGCAGCCCGGCAGCAATCCGCAAAGTGGTCATCAAGGTCCGGGTAGCCCTGCTGGCTGCCGGCGTTTAAAGATGAAGACGATTCGTTGGGGAATGATCGGCTGCGGGGCGGTGGCCGAAGTGAAGAGTGGGCCGGGTTTCTACAAGTCGAGAAACTCATCACTCAATGCCGTGACGAGCGTGGATCCCGAATTGACCCGCTCCTTTGCCCAGCGCCACGGCGTGGCCAAAGCCTACGACTCGACCGAACAGCTATTGGCTGACCAGGATATTGATGCGGTCTATGTCGCCACACCGCCATCGTCGCATAAGCCTCTTTCCTTGCTCGTGGCCAACTCGGGTAAGCACGTCTATGTCGAAAAGCCGATGGCGATGCGTTTCGAAGAATGCCGTGAAATCGTCGACGCCTGCGAGAAGAAGGGTGTCCGCCTGTTTGTGGCGTTTTACCGGCGCGCCATGCCGCGCTTCCTGAAAGTCAAGGAATGGCTGGATAGCGGTGTCATCGGAGACGTACGCTGTGTTCGTGCGGTTCAACATCAGCCTCCGGCGACTGAAGATCTGTCCCGCGCCACGCTTCCCTGGCGCCTGCTACCGGAAGTGTCCGGTGGCGGCAAGTTCCTGGACATGGGCATTCATACGCTGGACATTTTCGATTTTTGGTTCGGTGCCATCGAGCAAGTACAGGGGATAGCCAGCAACCTGGCCGGACTTTACGACGTCGAGGACACCGTGACGGCCACATGGCGGCATGTCAGTGGTGTCCAGGGATCCGGTTCATGGTGCTACGTGTGTGGTCATGGAGAAGATCGCGTCGAGATCGTCGGTTCGAGAGGTCGCATCGAACTTGAATTCTTTACCGACAAGCCTCTGCGGCTGATCAACGGGGACGGTGTGCAGGAGGCGGATATTCCCAATCCGGCGCATGTACAGCAGCCCTTCATCCAGAGCATCGTCGATGACCTCAATGGGATTGCGCTGTGCCCGGGCAGTGTCGAGAGCGCTGTGCGTTCCACCTGGGTAGCCGATGAAGTGTTGAAAAAATACCGCCAAGAGAATGGCTACTGATGCGGGACGAGTGCAATTCTGCACCCCGCCGCGGATGATCTAGCCCGATTGCCTGCCAGCTCACCGTGTATGACAAAACGAAGCAAATCGATTATTGAAGGAATAAACCATGCCACGCATCCCGTTTGACGAATTAAAAGCCGAATTCAAGCGCGTCCTGATCAAGAACGGCTGTGACGAAGCCACCGCCGATCTCTCTGCCCGATTGATGACCGAAACCAGTTGCGACGGTGTTTATTCGCATGGTGTTAATCGTTTTCCGCGCGTCATCGAATACGTCGAGAAGGGTTACATCGACGTCAAGGCCAAATCAACCCGGGTTGAGGGCATGGGTGCTTTCGAGCGCTGGGACGGTAATCTGGGCCTGGGCAATGTGAATGCCAAGCTGTCGATGGATCGCGCCGTTGAACTCGCCAAAGAATTCGGTATCGGCTGTGTTGCCTTGGGCAACACCAACCACTGGCTGCGCGGTGGCAGCTATGGCTGGCAAGCTGCAGATGCGGGCTGCATCGGTATCTGCTGGACCAATACCCAGCCGAACATGCCGGCCTGGGGCGCGCGTGATCGACGCATCGGCAACAACCCGTTCATCATGGCTATCCCGCGCAAGGAGGGCCATGTCGTCGTCGACATCGCCATGGCGCAATTCTCCTACGGCCAGATGGAAGCCTCGGCGATGCGCAACGAAATGATGCCGGTCCCCGGTGGCTACGACGAACAGGGCAACATGTCCTGCGACCCGAAAGAAATTGCCAAGACCTGGCGCGTTCTGCCGATCGGCTACTGGAAGGGTTCTTCCATGTCGATTGTCATGGACCTGATTGCCGCCGTGCTATCGGGCGGACGCTCGACGATGAAGGTTGGCGAGTTGGGCGGCGACGAATACGGGCTCTCACAGATGTTCATTGCCATGGATGCGACGCGCATTGCCGGCGAAGATTACCTGGCTTCGGCCATCAACGAGGTAATCGAAAATATTCAGGGTTCCGAGCGTGTCGATCCGAATCAACCCGTACTCTATCCCGGTGAAAAGGAACTGGCGATCCGCAATGCCAATCTGGCGCATGGTATCCCGGTCGAGGACGCGGTGTGGGCAAAGATCAAGGCCCTCTGAACATTTCCTGATTGGGGATGTTGCGCGACTGAATGCAGTGACCCGATATGCCGTTAACGCAACAAGAACAACGTTCCATATAAGTATTTAAATGATACAATATAAAGAATAGTGTTCCGTTAATTAAGTTTAAGTTGATGGAATATTTCGTTGTTTGTTTTCTGGTGGGTCATCAATTTTCTGGATCGTTGTGCCTAAAGTGAGGAGCGCAGACTTGAATACCGGGCGTGTAGTGATTGTTGCGGATTGTGATCATCCGTCGATAGAAATCGAGCAGGCTGTGCTGGCTGACATCAGCCCGGAGATTGTTTGGCTGAAATGCAGGACTGAAGATGAACTCATCGCCCAATGTACAGAGGGAGAAGCGATTCTCATGATGTACGCGCCAATGACGCGGCGTGTGATGCAGCATCTGAAGCGGTGCAAGGTTATTACCCGTTATGGGGTAGGTGTCGATAGCGTGGATCTTCGGGCCGCCGCTGACCTTGGCATTATCGTCAGCAATGTGCCGGATTATGGAACCCATGAAGTCTCCGATCATGCGCTGGCCATGATGCTGTGCCTGACCCGGAAAATTGCCTGGGCCAGTTCGCTGGTCAAGCGCGGACAATGGGATTTCCACTTGATGGAACCGGTGCATCGCCATCAGGTACAAACCATTGGCATCATCGGCATAGGCCGCATTGGCGGTTCAATGGCGCACAAAACACATGCGCTGGGCATGAAGGTCATCGCGCATGACCCCTATGTGTCGCGTGACAAGGTGCCGGACTACGTGACCCTGGTCAGTCTTGAAGAATTGCTCGAGCAGTCCGATGTGGTCTCCGTGCATTGTCCGTTGTTGGAAACGACACGTTTCATGCTTGACGAAAAAATGCTGCGCCTGATGAAGCCTTCGGCCTATCTGGTCAATACGGCACGCGGATCGATTGTGGATGAGGTGGCGCTGGAGAAAATGCTGGGTGAGGGAAAACTGGCGGGAGCCGCGATGGATGTTCTCCGCGTCGAACCCGGTGCGCCAGACCATCCCCTGTTCAAGCACGAGAATTTCCTTTGTACGCCCCACATGGCTTGGCATTCGGAGGAGTCGGCAAAAGAACTCAAGCGCAAGGTGGCTGAGGAAGCGCGGCGGGTCCTGCGTGGCGAGGCGCCACTCTATCAGGTCAACAAGTTTTAACAGAATCGGGACGGTTTTCACATGAAAAGTATTGTCTATCGAAGTGCGCAAGACGTTGGCTTTGAACAGAAGCCGATCCCTGAAACCGGTCCGGGCGAAGTCCTGATCAAGGTGGCGTATGTCGGTGTTTGCGGCTCCGACATGAACATCTACCAGGGCGTCCATCCGCGTGCCCAGGCGCCGCTGGTGATGGGGCACGAATTCTCGGGGACGATAGAAAAGGGGCACCCGACGCTGGCCAAGGGCACCCCGGTCACGGTCTACCCGCTGCTCTCCTGCGGGCACTGCGAACCTTGCCTGAACGGCTACGCCCATGTCTGCAACACCCTGCGCCTGATCGGTATCGACTGCGATGGCGGCATGGCCGAATACGTCAAGGTTCCGGTCGACAAGGTGCTGGAAATTCCGAAAACTCTTTCACTCAAACTGGGTGCGTTTCTTGAGCCCGTGGCGGTGGGCGTGCACGCAGTGCGCCGTTCGGGCTACAAGCCGGGGGATCGTGCTGTCGTATTTGGTGCCGGACCCATTGGACTGTGTGTTGCGTCCTGTCTGAAATATTTCGGCGCGGCGAAAGTGATCGTTGTCGAAGCCAACCCGTATCGTTTGAGCGTGGCTCAAAAACTGGGGTTCACGACAATTGACGCGAGCAATGAAGATGTCCGCGCCAAAATCAAGGACTACACCGACGGCTTTAACGCCGACTTTGCCTTTGACTGTGCAGCACATCCTAGCGTTCAGACCGTTCTGATGGATGTTATCAAGGTTCAGGGAACGGCGGTTATCGTGGGTTCCTACAAGAAACCTCCGGAGGTTGATTTGCTCAAGGTCGAATTCAAGGAACTGACGGTGATTGGAATTCGTGTTTATGAGCGGCGTGATTTTGAGATCGCCACACAAATACTGGAAAGCGAGTTCATCGACTTCGATTTATTGCTTTCTGAGGCGCCTCCGGAGAACGCGCCCGAGGTGTTCCAGAACCTCCTAAAAGGGGGCAATACGATCAAGATGCTTTTCAAAATGTGATGGCAGGGTTGAACACAAAAAATATTGAGGAATAAAAATGCTGGATTTATTTAGCCTGAAAGGGAAAGTCGCATTATTTACCGGGGGAAACCGGGGCCTGGGGAAAGCAATGGCGATAGGTTTGGCCAAAGCCGGAGCCGATGTCGCCGTGGTCGGACGCAAACATGATCAGGCGGTGATTGACGAAATTGAAGCGTGTGGGGTGCGTGGAAAATTCTTCATTCACGATCTGGAAAACATCGAAGCCATCCCGGATCTGGTTAAGGCGGTCAAGGCACAATTCGGTCACATTGATATCCTGGTCAACAACGCCGGAGTACAAAGTCGTCACAAGGCGGTCGATTTCCCCAAGAAAGACTGGGATTTCGTACTCAACGTCAATATGAATGCGCCTTTTTTCCTTTGCCAGGAAGTCGGCCGGTTGATGCTCGAACAAGGGAAGGGAAAGATCATCAACATTGCATCACTCCTGTCCTTTCAAGGTGGCGTCACTGTTCCGGCCTACGCGGCCAGCAAGGGTGCTGTGGCCCAGTTCACCAAGGCGCTGTCCAACGAATGGGCCGGCCAGGGAGTCAATGTCAATTGCATTACACCGGGCTACATGGACACCGAGATGAATGTCGCCCTGATGGCCGATCCGACGCGTAGCACCCAGATCTTGGCGCGGATTCCGGCCGGACGTTGGGGCAAACCTGAAGACATGGTCGGTGCGGTGATCTACCTGGCTTCGAGTGCTTCCGATTACGTCAGCGGCAGCAACCTCGTTGTCGACGGGGGATGGATGGGGCGCTAGAGCAGGACCTGCTCGCGTTTGCACTAGGGTGATCTCGGGTCTGATGTTACGGTTTTCACAAGGGAGTTGAAATGTTTTCAAAGTGGATATTACGGGGCATGGAGTGGGTGCTGATTGGCATCTTTGGTCTGATGGTGATACTGGTTTTTGGTAATGTGGTGTTGAGATATGGATTTAACTACGGCATCATTTTTTCGGAGGAGGTTTCGCGCTTTCTGTTTGTATGGATGGTCTTCTTGGGTTCCGTGCTCATGCTGCACGACAATGGCCATCTGGGGGTGCACACCGTCACCAAAAAGTTGCCGCTGATCGGGAAAAAAGCCTGCAAACTCATCAGTGACGTGACCGTACTGGCTTGTTGTGTCCTCATGACCTACGGCGGCTGGAAGATTGTCGTTCTCAACATGGCCTACATTGCCCCGGTCTCGGGCATACCGATTGGCGTCGTTTACATGGCACTTCTGGTGTGCAGCATCGGCATGGGCGTATTGCTCCTTGGCTCCATCTATCGCTTGCTCAGCGGCACCATGACCGAACAGGAAATGTGCCCCGACTTTGACGACGCCCTCTAAACCGACGTCTACCGAACCCGTTTCAGGAGAACCCTCGTGACTGTAACCATCTTTCTGGTGTCGCTGTGCGGCGCCATGTTCATCGGCATGCCGGTCGCTTTCGCGCTACTGGTGTGCGGCGTGGCGCTGATGCTCCACCTCAATTCCTTCGATGTTCAGATACTGGCCCAGAACCTCGTTTCCGGAGC
>CAIVZW010000265.1 GCA_903910495.1 uncultured beta proteobacterium | reverse complement strand
TACCGACGTACTGGGCCTGGAGACGCAGACCATTCGCCAGGGGGATTCGGCACTTGGCGTCTGCATGCTTGCCGCCACGGCGGCGGGATGCTTTGCCAGTATTGACGAGGCCGTTTCGGCCTGCGTGGTCCAGGAACGGACAATGACCCCTGATGCAGCGAAGCACGAACACTATGCACGCCTGTTCATGCGCTATCAGGAAGTGGGCTGCTTTCTCGACGCCACGGCAAGGAAATTCAACGCCCGCTCTGGGGCGTCAGCCTGAAATCGAGGAAGCCGTTATTCGCCGGGTAACACCGTCGCCCAGCCGTCAGATCAGCCCAGGGACTCGAAGAACCCGACCATCTTCCTGCGCTGTGCTGCGTCCGGCATGCGACCGCGGCCGGCGCCCAGATTGTCGAGCATGTATTCGGGCTTGTCGGTGCCGGGGATGACGCAGGTCACGGCCTCGTGCGCCAGTAGGTATTTCAGGAAGAACTGGCCCCAGCTGGCGGCATCGAATTCCGCGGCCCAAGCGGGTAGTGCCTTGCCGCGAACGGCGCTGAACAATTTTCCGCGGCCGAACGGCAGGTTGATCAGCACTGCCGTCCCGGTGTCTCTAGCCGCAAGCAGCAGCCGCTGTTCGACGCTGCGATCAGCCAGGGAATAGTTGACCTGGATGAAGTCAGGCTTCTCGCGCCGCATCACTTCGATCAGGCGATCGTGGGCATCGTCCACGTAGTGCGTAATGCCGAAATAGCGACAAATCCCCTGCGCCTTCCATTCGCGCAACTGGGCAATCTGTGCCGCCGTCTCGCTGTCGCGGTTGCCGACGTTGTGCAACTGCATCAGGTCGAACCGGTCGGTGCGCAGGCGGCGCTGCGATTGCTGCATTTCGGCCTGAGCCGAGGCGCGGTCGGCGGCGCGCACCTTGGTCGCCAGAAAAGTCCCGGCGCGGCCTGAGATTTCCGCCAGCAGGTCGCCGACGACGCTTTCGGCCGTGCCGTAGGACGGAGCCGTGTCGATCAGGCGGCCACCGCCGGCAAGCATGGTCTGCAGGACGGTTCGCCGCTCGGCGCGCTTGGCCGCGTCGTCGCCGACATCAAAAACAATCGAGGTGCCGAGCCCGACTACCGGCAACTTTTCACCACTGCCGGGAATGGCACGGTTCAGCAAGGGTTCGGCAGCCCAGGCCGAAAGCTCGGGAAGTGCCGCCGCCAGGCTGCTGCCGACGGCCAGCGCGAGAAAATTGCGGCGTGAAGACTGCGCCTCTACGGAAAAAAGTTTCTTGCTCATTTCATGCTCCTTTTCTCGATAGCTCCTTGCCAACAACGCCATCCGCTTGCCGCGCGCGGCGCTCCTGGGTACGACCCAGGGCCATGGCCAGTAGCGCCCAGGCCAGCATCAGTGGCAGTGTCGCCAGCGAAATCATACCCAGTTCCAGGCCGGCCGTGCGCATTGCGGCGAACAGCCAGCCGTTGAAGGCATCGGCGCCGCGAAAGACCACGATGTCGATGACGTTCTTGGCCTTGTACTTTTCAGCCCGTTTGACCACGGTGAACAGGACTTCGCGCGCCGGATTGGAGATGGCAAAATTGGCAGTGCGTTGCAGGGACTGGAAGAAGATCACCACGACCAGCGTCGGTGACACGACCAGCGCCAGAAAGCCGAGGGCGAAGACGCAAGGCAGAAAGGCCGCGGCGATGCCGACGCCAAAACGCGAGATCAGGCGTCCTGTCGCCAGGCATTGCACGGCGATCGTCAGGATCCCTATCGACAGGTCGATCAGGGCGAAAATGCGCACGCGCACCGCCGGATCGTCGGAGGCCGCGGCAACGATGCTGGCCTGCTGGAAATAGAGGAAAGTTCCGGCCAGCGAGAGCAGCGCCACCCACAGCGCAATGCCACCCAGATAGGGCGAGCGCAGCAACAGAACGATGCCGTCCAGCCAGCTTCCGCCAAGCGCGCCGCTTGCCGATGGCGCAGCGGGCTGCGCTGCTTCGGCACGAGTCGCACTGGCGGTTGAAGCGGGTAGCGCCGCTGTTTCCAGATGGCGGGCGCAAAGCACGGCCAGTTCGAGAAAGAACGCCGCGACGAGCAGCAGATTCACCGGGCCGAGCGACTTGGCCAGCCCGACCGTCAGAATTGGCCCGAGCAGCGCGCCGGCCGATCCGCCGGCGGCGATGAAGCCGAACAGCCGCTTGCCCTGTTCGCTGCCGAACAGGTCGGCCATGAACGACCAGAACACCGACACGGTAAAAAGGCTGAAGACGCTGATCCAGACGAAAAACACCCGCGCCACCAGAACCTTGCTGACGTCGAAGCTCAGCAGCAGCCAGAAGAGCGCAATGTTGAACACGAAGAAATGGTAGACCAGTGGAATGAAGCGCCGCCGCGGCAGGCGGGCCACCACGGCGCCGAACAGCGGAACGGCGGCAAGCATCACGACGAAAGTGGCGGTGAACAGCCACTGCAGGTTGCGCACTCCGCCGGCAATGCCCATTTCGTCGCGCAGGGGACGCAGCACATAGTAGCCGGCGAGCAGGCAGAAGAAATAGGCAAACGACCACAGCAGCGCCGGCAACTCACCGGGACGCAGCACGACCAGGCGCTCCAGAACGCGCGACAGCAGTGGTAGCCTTGTTGTATTCACTCTGCCTTCCTTGCTGCGGCGATGTGGGGCCGCGTCGATGATTTCAAGGCGCTAT
>CAIVZW010000264.1 GCA_903910495.1 uncultured beta proteobacterium | reverse complement strand
GCTACCAGTGATTCCATCCCGGCGCGGCTTTCTACCGGTGAATATGTGTTGCGGGCGGATACCGTGCGCCGCGTCGGCATCGAGTTCCTGCACGCCTTGAACGGCGGCTTGTTCACGCCGCGTTGGAGTGGGCAGCGACTGGCCTTCGCCGATGGGGGTCTAGTACCGGCGGTATCGCCTGCACCCACCGCTGCACCGTCGCAATCGGTACGCATTGTCAACGTCATTGATCCCAGCATGGCGGCCGACTATCTCAATTCCGCTGCCGGAGAAAAAACCATTCTCAACGTGCTCTCCCGCAACGGCTCGGCCGTGCGTGAGTTATTGAGGTAAATCCGGAGCTAATCCATGGCGTTCACCAGTGGCATCGCCACCGACTATCTCGATCTGCTGAACCGCCTCAAACAGTTCGTCACGCAGGACATGCTACCTGCAGGGGAACGTTGGTCGGTGCTGCGCTGGACGCTGGGCAACCCGGCGGAACTGGTGCTGCAAGGACCAGGGCTGGCGGGAACGGAGCAGATCAACGCCGGGATACAGACGGAAGCCGGAGCGGACTACGGCAACTGGAAATTGCGTGGATTCGTTGGATGGAATCCGGTTCAGACGTTCGACGGTCAGTACAACCCGAGCACGGTGTACTACGCACTGCTCATGGCCTCCGCCATGCCGTACTGGATCGTCGCCAATGGCCGACGAATCGTCATGATTGCCAAGACCGGCACCTATTACGAAATGATGCACCTGGGGTTGTTTCTACCTTATGCCACACCCGGGCAGTATCCGTATCCACTACTGGTGGGTGGAACTTACAACGGTTAGACGCGCTGGAGCAACAACTACATCTATCGCAATCATCTGCCGAAGTCGCAGGGCTACTCGGGTGCGTACTACGCGCCGACCGGGGTCTGGACGAGCGTATCGGCGATGTGGCCGAGCAGTTGGGGTAGCAATGTACGTGAGTGTCCCGACGGTTCCTATCCACTGCTACCGTTCATCTTGAACGGCTTGGGTGAAATGGAGGGGTGCTACGCCGTGCCAGGCTACGCCAATGCGGCCGAAAACATCATCAGCATCGGCGGCGTCGATCATCTGGTGGTGCAGGACGTGTTCCGCACCGGATATAGCGACTATTGGGCTTTGAAGCTCGCGTGAGGTAAGCGATGGCATTTCAATCCGGCATCACCACCTCACCGAACGACCTCCTCGACAAGATTCGGCTCTTTGCCACCGGGTCTTGCGGCTACACACAATTGATGTATCAAGCGGACGCTGGCTATTTCCGCTTGCATCTGCAACATGTCGCCACCGGGCAGGTGGTCAACCTGCATTCCTACGCGAGCTACGTCGCGGGCTACGGATCGACCAATTTCAGCAGCGGTCTGGCCTATGGCTCGCAGACCGTGGCTTCAGGCTCGTATTCAGTCTCGCAATTGTCGGGCAGCGCCGAGTACTTTCTCTTCGGTGGTGATGGCTGGTGCTACTGCGTCGTACAGACGGCGAGTACCACCTATGCGCCGATCCTTTTTGGCGCGATTACCAAGACCTGTACGTTCTCAGGCGGCGCCTTCCTATCGGACACCTACAGCAATTCTGTGCGGGCAGACATCGACGGAAACACCAACAAGTGGAAGGCCGGCACATCAGGCGTCGATGCCGTGCGCTCCTTTTATAACGCGACCACCCGGAGTCTCGACAGTTATTCGCCGATTGCATTTAACGGCGTCACGCCACTCTATCCGGCCACGGTTGAAGTGGGCCGTCTAACCCCGAGCGGTTTCTATTCGATGATGGGCTACGCACCAGGCGTGCGCCTGCTGCGCATTAACGGGCAATACGTGAACAAGGATGTGGTGACTCTGGGCGGCAGTGATTGGATGGTATTCAGCATGACCTACGGTGGCTACGGTTTCCTGAAATGACGACCTACGCAGGAGCCATCATGCTTTCCGGTTTGCCGGCCAATCCTAGTTACGGAAATGCCTATAAGTTTTTGCCGGCACCACTGACCTTACCCTATCCAGCAGCCGTGGCATTCGTTCCGCCTAATGCGGGGGTAATGACCAACAATCTGCCGGTCAGCGAGATCCCTTCGCTATATGCGGGGAACCTGGTGCGCCAATTTGAACAGGACTGGTATCACCACGTCCATCTGCTGCCGGCCAAGATCGCACTGGGCAATCTGCTGTCGACGCAACTGCGCCAGGTCGAAGTGTGGAACGCTCACTTCGCCCCCAAGACCTTGTCGGCAGTTATCGGCGAAAACGATGGCGGTATCTCGCTTGCCGCCCCGGCCAATCCTCCGACCACCTACGGCATGCTGGAATCGCGCCTGCACAATGTTTCAGTGAGCCTAGACGGGCCGCCGGTAATCGAGGCAAGTTACACCTTCCAGTTTCCGGAAGAAGCACCGACGCTGTCGATCTCCGGCCGGCGCGTGGTGGTGTTCGGCCTCAAACCCAACTGGGCGGACGGCTGGCTGGAGCGCTTGATGTGGGCGACCGATGTGCTCACTGCGCGCGACGGTACCGAACAACGGGTCAGCTTGCGGGCCAAGCCGCGCCGTTCGCTGGAGTTCTCGATCCTGGTGAGCAGTGTGGATGCCGCGTTTCTGGACGTGTTGCTGTCGGCCTGGCAATCGCGGGTCTATGCCCTCCCGATCTGGCCCGATAAAGCGGTGCTGACGGCAGCTATCGCAGCGGGCAGTACAGTGATTCCGCTGACCACCACCCATCTCGAATACGAAGCCGACGGGCTTCTGGTGATCGGCATCGACAGCCGCAACACCGAGGCGGCCGAGGTGTTGTCGGTGGCGAGCAACGCTGTGACCCTGAAGCAGCCCTTGCTGCAATCCTGGCCGGCAGGTGCGTTTGTGACACCGGCACGCACGGCGCGGCTGCGCGTGACCCAGGCGGTATCGCGGGTGACAGACGCCATCGCCACCGCCCGGCTGGTATTCGATATCGCGGGCACCACGGCGATCACCAAACAGGATTCGACCACCACCTTCAATTCGACTCCGGTCTGGATCACCCGCCCGAACCGGGTGCGTGACGTGGAGAGTGAGTACCAGCGTCTGGCTGAGGTGCTGGATTTCGACACCGGCATCACGGCCGTGGACGACCATGCCGCGCGACCCTTCGTACGCCGCTCCTTCGACTACCTCTTCAAGAATCGCACTGAGGTCGCCGCCTTCAAGGCATGGCTGGCCGCCCGCCAGGGCCGTTTGACCGCGTTCTGGCATCCGACCTGGGAAGCCTCCATCGTCCCGGTCAAGAAAATCCTCTCGAACCAGACGGTGATGACGGTCGCCTCGCGCGGCTACGCGCTCTATTTCAACCCGATGCCGGGACGCACCGAAGCCGCGTTCCTGCACAAGAACGGCTCCTGGTATTTCCGCACGATCTCGAGTTTCGGGGCAGGAACCATCGGTGATGAAGACGTGATGACAATCAATCAAGCGTTCGGCTTCGACGCCAACCCCGAGGACTGGATTGCGATCTACTTTCTGGAAAAGACCCGGCTCGATGCCGACCAGATCGAGATCAACTGGCAGACGGACAGCGTCGTGGAAGCATCGCTGCCAATGCTTTCTGTGAAATCCTGACCGGAAATCCTCATGACCTACAACACCCAGGAAATCTCGGTGGCGGCCGGACAGCCCATCGAGCTTTACCGTTTCGTGCTCGGTCAGCAAGTGTGGACGGTGACCAGTGGCCGGGAGGCGATCACCTATCAGGTTGAGAGTTATGTCCCCGCCGTGATTCGGCGCTCTGCCGTCGAGCAGTCGCCAGAATTTGCCCGGAACGGTATCGACCTCGAGTGCGCCCGCGATTTCGCCGTGGCACAACTGTTCGCGGCGGCGCGGCCCAATGGCGTGGTGTCGATCACGCTGTTTCGCAACCATCTCGGTGACGCGGAGTACATCACCTGGTGGAAAGGGCGCGTGGCCTCCGTGGTGTTCAGCGGCAGTACCGCGAAGATCCGCTGCGAGTCGATCTTCACGGCGCTGAAGCGGCCGGGCTTGCGCGCTCACTACCAGACCGGTTGCCGCCACGCGCTTTTCGATCCGGGTTGCAGCATGAACAACCAGGCGTACAAGGTGGTCGGCACGGTGAGTGCGCT
>CAIVZW010000263.1 GCA_903910495.1 uncultured beta proteobacterium | reverse complement strand
TTCACCGTTTTCCTGACGCGGCCGGTATCGCTGGTCATGTTGCTGCTCGCCGCCGCGCTGCTCATCGTCGTCGTCGCACCCGCCGTACGCAAAAAACGTGAAGTCGTATTCACCGAGCAGAAAACCTGATGTTGTATTCCCGCACGCTGCGGCGGCGCCGTCGATGAGCCGCGCTTTCACCAACGATGCGACACGCTGGCTGCTGCTGGTCGGTGTTTCTCTGCCCGTTGGCTGGTTACTGCGCAGGCAGGGATTGCCTGCTGCCTTTCTCGTTGGCCCGATGCTCTGCGGCATTGCTTTCAGCCTGTTCGGCGCGCGCCTGGCTCTGCCGCGCAAGTTCTTTCTCGGCGCACAGTCTTTGATCGGCTGCGCCGTCGCCGAGAGCATCACGGCGGTCATCGTCGTCACCATTGCCCAGGACTGGGCGCTGATGCTGCTGATCGTCGCCAGCACGGTGCTCGCCGGAGCGATCGTCGGCTGGACGCTGGTGAAATTCAACACGCTACCCGGAACTACCGCTGCCTGGGGGTCGATCCCCGGCGGTGCATCGGCGATGGTCGCCATGGCTGAGGAATTTGGTGCCGACGCGCGTCTGGTCGCCCTGATGCAATATCTGCGCATGCTGATCGTCGTGCTGACGGCGTCGATGGTCGCGCATTTCCTGCTGGTCCACGGCGCTCCGACAAGCACCGTCAGCGCTGCGCCGTCGCTGGCCTTCGGCAACTGGTTTGCGGTACTCGCGACGCTCGGCGTTGCCAGCGCCGGCGTGCTTCTCGGCCGCTATCTGCGCATTCCCGCCGGTGCCATCCTGGTTCCTATCGTCCTCGGCGGTGCCTTGCACTCGACCGGTTTGCTCAACGTCAGCCAGCCTTTCTGGATGCAGGCCGGCGCATCGGCACTGCTCGGCTGGTACGTCGGCCTCGGCTTTAATCGCAGCCTCCTGATTTCGGCTTTCCGTCTGCTGCCGCGTCTTGTTTTATCGGCCGTTTTCCTGATTGCCTTGTGCGCCGTTTCGGCCTGGCTGCTGGTCCTGATCTTGCACATCGACCCACTGACGGCGTATTTGTCGACCAGCCCCGGCGGACTCGATTCGGTGATCCTGATCGCCATCGGCAGTCAGTCCGACGTTGCCTTTGTCGTCGCCGTACAGACTCTGCGCCTTTTCGTTGTCATCCTGACCGGGCCGAGCATTGCCCGGCTGATTTGCCGACACGCTTGATCCGCCCAAGGCGGACTTTTGCAACTTGTTAATGGAGAACACCATGCGTTATCGATTGCTCGGTCGTACCGGCCTTTATGTTTCTGAACTATGCCTCGGAACGATGACCTTCGGCTAGGGCGAAGGTTTCTGGAAAGCCATCAGCGGAGTGCCACAGGAGACCGCTACGGTGCTCGTCAAACAGGCCGTCGACACCGGCGTCATGAACGACAAGACGGTCAACGCGCGCAGGCAATCGCGCTACCACCTGATGCAAGCGCTCGATGCCAGCCTCAATCGCCTGCAACTAGACCATATCGACCTGTACCAAGTGCACGGCTTCGACCCGCTAACGCCGCACGACGAAATGCTCTCGACGCTCAACGACCTCGTTCGCTCGGGCAAGGTACGCTATATCGGGCTGTGCAACATGGCCGCGTGGCAAATCATGAAAGCGCTCGCCATTTCCGACAAGAATCGCTGGGCGCGCTTTGAGAGCGTGCAGGCGTATTACACGATCGCCGGACGTGACCTCGAGCGCGAAGTTATTCCACTGCTTAACGACCAGCAACTCGGCCTGATGGTTTGGAGCCCGCTCGCTGGCGGATTGCTGAGCGGCAAGTGCGCGCCGGACGGCCAAGGACCCGCAGGAGCACGTCGTGCGACCTTCGACTTTCCAGTCGTCGATAAAGCGCGCGCCTTTCGCTGCATTGACGTCATGCGCCCGATCGCCGAGTGTCAAAATGTCTCGGTGGCGCGGGTGGTTCTCGCTTGGCTGCTCAGCCGGTCCGTGATCAGCACGGTCATCGTCGGCGCCAAAACGCCCGAACAGCTCGCTGATAACCTCGGCGCGACCGGCTTTGAACTCTCCGCCGACGAACTCGCGGCGCTCGACGCGGCCAGCGCATTGCCGCAGGAATATCCCGGGTGGATGCTCGCACGACAGGGCGAGAATCGCTGCAAACCCGTCGTCACTAAAGCCGGATAAACTTCACCCGCGCAAGAGGCCAAGGACGTTGAGCGGCAAGTCTGGAAAACTTGTCCGGTACGGGAAGAAAAAGTTGACAAGGATCCTCCAACAGCCTACGATTTTATGAAAGCGCTTTCATAAAATATCTCATGAGCGATCGCTAGGGACTGCAGCCCACGAATCGAAGAAGCTTATCTTCAGCATGCACGCGTTCGCCGAATTAGAAGAAGTACTTTTTAGCCATACCTGAACAGGGAGAACACAATGAAAAAACTAATCAACAAAGCAGAGCGATTCGTCGAAGAAATGATGGAAGGCATTTTGCTGGCCTACGGTGCGCAGGTACAGTGCCTGGATCCTGAAAAACGTATTTTGGTACGCAAAGAACCTGCTCCCAAAGGCAAGGTGGGGATAATGACTGCCGGCGGCAGCGGACATCTTCCGGTATTTCTGGGCTACGTCGGTGACGGGTTGCTCGATGGCTGCGCCGTAGGGAATGTATTCGCATCCCCTTCGGCCAGCAAGATGGCGGACACGATCAAGGCATGCGATTCCGGTGGTGGCGTCCTCTGCTTGTTCGGTAATTACGGCGGCGACCGCATGAACATGGACTTAGCCTGCGAAACGGTCGAATTCGAGGGCATCCAAACTCGTAAAGTTCTGGTCAAGGATGACATCGCTTCGAGTCCCAAAGAATCTTCGGACAAACGTCGGGGCGTGGCGGGCATGGTGTATGCCTTTAAAATCGCCGGCGCGGCGGCCGCCGCCATGAAGAACCTGAATGAGGTCGCAGACTTGGCGCAGAAGGCGCTCGACAATACGCGCAGCATGGGCGTTGCGCTATCGGCGTGTATCGTGCCGGAAGTTGGAAAAGCCACCTTCCGCGTCGAGGACGATGAGATCGAGGTCGGCATGGGTATCCACGGCGAACCCGGCATCGAAGTGCGCAAGATGATGACCGCCGACGAGGTCGCTCAAACCCTCCTGGACCGGATTGTCGCGGACATGCCTTTGGTCAAGGGCAGCGAAGTTTCGGTCATGATCAACGGCTTGGGCGCGACGCCGCTCGAAGAATTGCTGATCGTTTACCGCAAGGTCGCACTTCTGCTGCAGGCTATGGGCGTCTCCATTTACATGCCGCATATCGGCGAATTCGCAACGTCCATGGAGATGGCCGGGCTGTCGCTGACGGTAATGAAACTCGACAGCGAACTCAAGCAACTCTTGCGCGCACCGGCTTCGACGCCTTTTTATACGAATCACAACAAATAGAACAGGGCGCTTTGAACAGCAAGGGTCGGCAAGAAAATGAAAGCGCTACTATTGCAGCGAGCCGTTTTTCGTTAAGGAGCAGAAATTGAACCCAGCGGCTTTGAAGGCAGCGGTAGCGTTGGCCAGTCAGGTCATGACCGAGAACCGTGACTATTTGATCGAGCTTGATCAACAAAACGGCGATGGCGATTTGGGCATTTCCATGAGCGATGGTTTCAAGGCTATCGCTGATTATCTGCGAACGGCGGAAGAGGCCGACTTGGGAAAACTGTTTTTCCAGATGTCGAAAACCTTCAACGACAAGGCGCCATCGTCACTCGGCACGATTTTGAGCTTCGGCATGATGGGGATGGCGCGGGCGCTCAAGGGCAAAGAAACTGCAGACCTGACCGAGCTAACGGCTGCTTTCCGACAAGGCGTCGAGTTGATCATGGAAAAGGCCGGCTCCAAGCCAGGAGAAAAAACCGTCCTCGATTCGCTGTGTCCCGCCGTGGAAGCGCTGCAGGAACACTGCGAGGAAGGAGATCAAGAAAAGGCGTTTGCCGCGGCAGCGGCAGCAGCAGCAAAGGGATCTGAGGATACCCGACAGATGATGCCCAAACATGGCCGCGCCGCCTATTACGGGGAAAAGAGCCTGGGTATTCTGGATGGCGGCTCGGTCGTGGGCAGGCTGATTTTTGAGGCGATCTCTCAGTCTTGCGGTCGTTAAGTACATGAGCCTGGATGATAAATGCATAGTGAATTGTTGAAAAATATTTGGAGACTTGGCATATGAGTGGAAAATTCCCATCCGGCGTGGCGGTTGTGGGTGTTGGCGATATCGATTACGGGCGACTCTACAAGGAAAAGAACTTGCCCGGGCCAAGAGATCCATACCAAATGGCGGCAGAAGCATTCAAGAATGCGCTGGACGATGCCGGTCTGAAAAAACAGGATATCGATGGCGTTCTGTGCGTGCGCGATATCAAGCGCTATGAGTTCTTCTGTCACAAGGTCGGCATCGCCAAACCACGCCTGGTCAACGGCCTGGAATCCGCCGGCCGCCAGAGCGGGCTTGCATTGCAGTACGCCGCGATGGCCATTGCGACCGGCATGGCGAAGACCGTGGCCGTCGTCTATGCGAACCACAGCCGTACGGCTGCCTTCAATTACGGCAGCGACGGCGATGGCGGTGACCCCTTCGGTATTCTGCACGGCATGACTTCGCCTGGCGCGCAGGTGGCCGCCATGTTCAATCGTTACCGTCACGAGTTCGGAGCCAGGGAGGAGAGTCTCGGCAAAGTCGCTATCTCCAACCGCTACCACGCATCCCTGAACCCCAAGAGCGTGATGACCAAGCCGCTTACCATGGAAGACTACCTGGGCGCACGCTACATCACGGAACCGTTCCGCCTCTTCGACTACTGCCTGATCAACGACGGCGCGGCTTGCATCATTTTAACCACGAGCGAGCGCGCCAAAGACATGCGCAAACCAGGGGTCGAAATGATTGCCACCAGCGCCTGCGGCGACATGGCCTCTTCCTACATGAAGGAAGACTTTTTCTACGAGGGTACCAAATTGGTTGCCGACGATTTGTACAAGATGGCCGGAGTGAAAGCCACGGAAGTGGATAACTTCCAGATCTATGACAACTTCACGGCCACCGTGCTCTATTCGCTCGAAGGCATTGGTCTTTGCGACCGGGGCGGGGCTGGCGACTACATCGACAAGGTAGGCATCACGCTTGGAAAGAGTCCGCGGCCGGTCAATACCAGTGGCGGGCATACCTCGGAAACCTACATGCAGGGTTTCAACCACCAGGTGGAGTGCATCCGCCAGTTACGCCACGAATGCGGAGCGCGGCAAGTCCCGGATAGCAGGCTTTCGATGTACATCTGTACTGCGCCTATCATATCCGGACACATTTTTGCCCGGACATAAGAGGAGAAAAATTATGAAAGATGCATTACGCGAAAATGTTGCCAGTTTGCTGCCGGTCATCACAGAGTTTGAAAAACCGTTCTGGGATGCCCTGAAAAACAAGCAGTTGATGGTTCAAAAATGCCCCCGGTGCGGCAATGTGCAGTTCCCGCCCTCGCCTGTTTGCACCAATTGTCTGTCGGATGAGGTCCGGTGGGTGAAATGCTCCGGCAAGGCGACGCTCTGGTCATGGGTCGCATTCCATAAAGTGTACCTTGCCCCCTATAGCGACGTTCCCTACAGCGTTGTCCTCGCAAAATTGGAGGAGGGTCCTATCGTCACAGGAAGGATTGCCGGCGAAGGCGCACCCGCGATCCCCTTCGACGCCCCGTTGCAGGCTGCCTACGTCGAAACTGTCGACGGAACCGTTCTGCTCGAGTTCGTTCCCGCCTAACGAGCGGTGCCAGCCATAGAAAGTACTGAATAACATGACAATACAGACCGAAAAAAGAAGCGGGCCGCTTAACGGAATCAAGGTGCTCGATTTTTCACGCGCGTACGCGGGGCCGTTTGCCACAATGCTCCTCGCCGATATGGGCGCCACCGTCATCAAGGTCGAACCCCCGGAAGGCGATCCCAACAGGCAGCTTGGGCCATTTCTGAATGACGAGGACAAGGACTGCGGCCTGGGAGGGTTCAACAGCAGCATCAACCGCAACAAGAAAAGTATCGCCCTGGATCTGAAAAAGCCGGAAGCACAGAAAATAGCTCAGAAACTGGCCATGGAATGTGATGCGCTGATCCTCAACTTCAGCACGCCAAAAATCATGGACAAATATAATCTGGACTATGAAACCATAAAAAAGCTCAATCCCAGAATCGTATACGTGTCGATCAGTGGTTACGGTACCAGCAGCATCCTGCCTTCGCTCTACGAAGGCAAACCGACCATTGACCTGATGATGCAGGCCGAAAGTGGCACCCTCAGCATCACCGGTTCCCCTGGTGGTGAAATGTACAAAGTGGGTCCGGGCATTGGCGACTCGTTCTCCGGCACCTGCGCCGTCGTGGCCTTGCTGGCCGCGCTCCTGCATGCCAAGGCGACCGGCGAGGGGCAGTTCATCGACATCGCCATGCTCGATTCCATGGTCATGCTCAGCGAACGCATCGTGTACCAATACGCTTATACCGGCGTCTCCCCCAAGCCGATCGGCAACCGCCATCCATTTCAGTCGCCTTACAGCCTGTACCATACCAACGATGGCGCCATCGTTCTGGCTGCGTTTCCGGACAGATACTGGGACAGACTCGTCGACGCAATGGGGCTGGACATCTTGCGTACCGATCCCCGGTTTACCTCCAAGGAAAGCCGACTGCAGAACCAGGATGCCCTGGACAGCGTGATCGAAAGCTGGACACAAGCGCGCTGCAAAGCAGAAGCCATGGAAATCCTGGACAAACATGGCTGCTTGGCCGCGCCAGTCAACACTGCGGGTGATCTATTCTCCAATGCGCAAATTGCCGCGCGAGAAATGCTCGTTGAGGTGGAAGGACACCCGAAAACAAAACAGACCGTCAAAATTGTCGGAACGCCGTTCAAGTTTTCCAAAACCAAAGCTGAAATTTATTGTAGAGCGCCACTGATCGGTGAGGATAGTGTCAGTATTTTGACCCAGCTGGGATACACTAAAAAGGAAATTGACGACCTCATCAACAACGCCAATGTTATTTCCACTCAAACATAGTCTGTTGCAATGAAGGAAGATGCCTGTACATACCCACCCAGCTAATTTTATTGTAGTAAGCGTGCACTAGTCATTCTTGTGGCACAGTGCATTTTCGAGGTGTTATCGTAACGCAACTCCTCAATGAGGAAAGGAAAAGCAATGACAATCAAAGAAATGACTAGCTGCCGAAACACAAGGTTTACTGGATTGATCAGGAGCCTCTCCGTGGCTATTATTGCCCTGGCTTGCGTTGGATTGGCACAGGCACAGAGCAACTATCCTTCAAAACCGATTCGACTGATCGTGCCATGGCCTCCGGGTGGTGGTGTCGACACGTCCGCGCGGATTCTCTCTCAACCTTTGTCGGAGCGTCTCGGACAACCCATTGTTATTGAAAACAAACCCGGCGCAGCAGGCAATATCGGCACAGCAGTAGCCGCTCAGGAAAAACCCGATGGCTATGCGTTGCTCATGGCATCACTTTCGCCCAATGCTGTCAATCCCCATATGTATTCAAAACTTGGTTTTGACCCCATCAAGGATTTTGCCCCGATTGCGCTCGCTTACACCGTCCCCAGTTTCCTTGTCGTGCCCGCTGCCTCGCCGGTTAATAGTGCTAAAGAGCTTATAGCACTAGCCAAGGCGAATCCAGGCAAGTTGAACTTTGGTTCTTCTGGGTACGGATCTTCACAGCATCTAGCCACCGCCATGCTCATAGCAACGACGGGCATCGACGTTGTCCATGTTCCCTTCAAGGGAACAAGTCCAGCCGAAACGGCTCTGGTTGCGGGACAACTCGATTTCATGGTTGATACGCCCCAATGCTTTCCTTTTGTCGAAGCGGGCAAGCTCAAAATACTTGCCGTCGGATCTCCAAAACGCAATCCGACGATGCCCAATGTGCCAACCTTTGACGATCTAGGTATTCCTGGTGTGCATACTTCAATTTTCTATGGCTTTATGGCTCCTGCCAACACACCCAAAGAAATCATCAATCGCTTGAACAAGGAAATCAATGAACTCCTGCAAACAGAAGAAGTACTCAAGCGCTTGCACAAGCTTGGTGCAGTGCCCGGCACAGGAAACCCGGAGGAATTCGAAAAATACCTTAAATCCGAACTTGACCGTTATGGGGTGATCGTAAAGCTCACCGGCGCGAAGGTCGAATAATACGCACACATCCCATTCTCTTCCCGCCTTCTTGTTGCGGAAGAGAACGGGATCAGCGGTGTGATCCCGGAGACGGTGTTTCTTCGAAGTGTTCCGTCCTCAAATATACGTCGTGGTAGCCGGGTTCGTTGTTACCGACGTGGTTCGCTGAGCCCGCACAAGGAGGTTATATGCCGCTGATAGGCAACCCCAAGGATTTTTTTGCCGGATTGTTGTTCATGGCGTTTGGTCTTGCCGCGCTGGTGCTGTCGGGTGACTACACGATCGGCACGGCAGC
>CAIVZW010000262.1 GCA_903910495.1 uncultured beta proteobacterium | reverse complement strand
TGACAACGGGTTGGACGCGCGCGACTGGATCTCGATGGTAAAGGTTCAATCCTCCGAGATGCTCGGCCGGGTGGTCGACCGTGGCGTGCAGGTTTTTGGCGGATTGGGTTTCTGCAAGGGCCTCGCCATCGAGCGCTATTATCGGGATGCCCGCGTCTTCAGGATATTCGATGGCACTTCCGAAATCCATCGAATGTCAGTTGCCAAGAGCCTTCTGAAGCATGGCGCACCGCTATACGATATCCATCGCTGACGGTCCGTCGCCGGGTCCCAAAGGGGTCAGCATCGAATTCATTTTGACTGTCAATGTTTGTCCTTGAATAACGTACAAAAGGGGTTGGAGTGATTCCCTTTCGAGAAGTTAAACCGAAAACATCGCTGACCCCGATTGCATTTTCGGAATCCGGATCGGGATCAATCCGGGAGAGATAGGCAACAGTTTCTGGTCGACCGTAGTGTTCGGGCACACGGTCTGTGTGGACTACTCAAGCAGCCAGTAGCCGACACCGGGAGATGCGCGAAAGTGTCTCGCCCATGACTTCGCGGGCAATCACTGTATCGTAGTTGGCCTGCCCTCGAAGCCACCACCCATCGCTGAGTCCGAAGTACCGACACAGCCGCAGGTCGGTGTCGGCAGTAATGGCGCGCTTACCGGCTACGATGTCGCCAATTCGTTGAGGAGGAACACCGATGTCTTTGGCCAAGCGGTACTTCGTCAGGCCAAGCGGCTTCAGAAATTCTTCTTCCAGCATTTCACCGGGAGAAACAGGGGGGACAGTGCGCATAGTCAAATTCCTTTAGTGGTAATCCACAATCTCAACGTTCTTCGGTCCCTCAGGGGTCCAAACAAAGCACACGCGCCACCGATCGTTGATGCGAATGCTGTGCTGACCCTTGCGATTTTCTTTCAACGCCTCCAGCTGATTGCCCGGGGGAACCCGCAGATCTTCCAAGACAGCAGACCAGTCAAGTTGCTCAAGTTTGCGGAGCGCAGGGCGCTCAACATTCACCCAGCGACGAACACGTTTCCCAAGGAAAAGCGCCTCTGTGTCCTTGCACTTGAAGCTCTTGATTGCCATGTGCAGATATTAACGCGGCGCATGCATAACGTCAAGCGTTACCTGCTATCGGGGTCAGCATCGAATTCATTTTGACTGTCGATGTTTGCCCTTGGCACGCAACGCCCATCAACGGGCGATCGCCGCCCATGCCCTGAAGGCGCCCGTATTTACTCCCTCACAGGCCGATTGCTTCCCGCCACCATTTTGAACTCGAACAGCCGGCATTCGATGGCGCCGTTGTAGAGCGGCGTTTTCTTGCTCGGCGTCAGGCGCATCAGCTTGGGCATGCGCAGGTCGGCGCTCAGCAGGTAGCAGTTCCAGCCGGCGAAGTTGCGCTTGAGCGCACTGCCCAGCGGCGGATAGAAGGCCGCCAGTTCGTCCTGTTCCGACAGGCGTTCGCCGTAGGGCGGGTTGGCGACCATGACGCCTTGCACAGCAGGGGCGGCGATTTCAAGAATATCGCCCGTGCTCAGCGAGACGGCCGGCAGCAGGCCGGCGCGGTCGAGGTTGGCCAGGGTGGCACGCACCGCGACTGGCGAGATGTCGCTGCCGTAGATCTGCGCGCTGGCGGCGGGTTTTTCGGCGTCCATGGCGGCATCGAGCAGGCCCTTCCACACGTCGAGCTGGAAGTTCTTCAGACGCTGGAAGCCGAAATCGCGGCCGGCGCCCGGCGCGATGTCGAGCGCCATCTGCGCCGCCTCGAGCAGGAAGGTGCCGCTGCCGCACATCGGGTCGAGCAGCGGTGTGCCGGGCTGCCAGCCGGAAAGGCGCAGGATGCCGGCGGCGACGTTCTCCTTGAGCGGTGCCTCGACGGTCTTCTGGCGCAGGCCGCGCTGGTAGAGCGGGGCGCCCGAAGTGTCGATGTAGAGCGTACATTCGTCGGCGGTGATAAAACCGTACATGCGCACTTCCGGCTCGCGCGTGTCGACGCTCGGGCGCTTGCCGGTGTCGGCGCGGAAGCGGTCGCAAATGGCATCCTTGATGCGCAGGGTGATGAATTCCAGGCTCTTGAGCGGGCTTTTGACCGCAGTGACGTCGACGCGTATCGTCTGCGCGGCCGAAAACCACTTCGCCCAGTCGCAGTCGAGCGCCAGTTTGTAGATGTCGTCTTCCTTGGTATAGCGGCTGTGGGCGACGCGCCACAGGATGCGCGTGGCGATGCGCGAATGCAGGTTGGCGGCGTAGCAGGCCGGCCACCCGGCGACAAAATGCACGCCCCCGGGAATCGGCTTCAGATCGCTGACGCCGGCGGCGACGAGGTCTTCCGCAAGCAGGGCTTCAAGACCGCGCGGGCAACTGGCAAAAAACTTTTCCAAGGGATAGTCCTAGTAGGTAGTCATGGTGAAACGCATGGATAAATCGTCATTCCGGCGAAGGCGCCCCGAAGGAAGTACCCTTGGGGTGCCGGAATCCAGTGGTGCACTACTGGCTCTGCACTTCCTTCGGTCGGATTCCGGGTCAAGCCCGGAATGACGACGATTTGTATCGATCTCTTGCAACATGACCGCCTGTTAGAAGGGTTTGAGAACGACAAGAAAGGTGACAAGGAGCAGAACAATGACCGGCACTTCGTTGAACCAGCGAAACCAGACGTGGCTGCGTGTCTCGATCCCGGATATGAAGTCGCAGAGCAGCTTTCGACAATAGAGATTATAGACAACCAGACCGAAGACCAGCGTCAACTTGGCGTGCAGCCAGGCGCCGCCCGGGCCCCCGCCAATTCCGACCCCCAGCCACAGCCAGAGGCCGGAGATCAGTGCCAGCACGCCGATCGGGGTCATGAAACGATAGAGCTTGCCGGCCATCAGCAGCAGCCGGTCGCGTTCGGCGCTGCTATGCGCCGGCACCATCGCCAGGTTGACGAAAATGCGCGGCAGATAGAACAGGCCGGCGAACCAGCTGACCACCAGCAGGATATGCAGGGCCTTGATTTCGAGGTAAAGCATTAAGGATTCCTTTCGTGCCAGGCGGCATTGACGCCATCGGCAACCTGCGGATAACGCAATTGTGCCTGCAGTTCCTGCCTGATGCGCCGGTTATCGAGCCGGCGTGATTCGCTCATGAACGACAATAACAGTGGCGATAACTGCGTCCGTGCCTCGCTGCGCGGGATACGCGCTGCGCGTGGCAATCCGAAACGGTCGGCAACGAGATCGAAATAATCGCCCATCTTCATTTCCGAATCGTCGCTGGCGTTGTAACAGCGGTTGGCGCGTCCGTAGCGCAGGGCCGCGCAGGTCAGCATGGCCAGGTCGTCGGCGTGGATGTGGTTGGTGAATACGTCATCTTCGGCACGCAGCGCACTGACGCCTTGTTGCAGGCGTGCGATGGGCAGACGATCCGCTGCATAAATTCCAGGGGCGCGCAGAATGCTGACGCAGACACCGTGGCGCGAACCGAAGCGCCGCAACTGGCGTTCGGCATCGACGCGACGCAGGGCGCGGGCCGTTGCCGGACGGAGCGGACGCGTCTCGTCGATGCGCGCGCCGCCACAATCACCATAAACACCGCTGGTACTAATGTAGATTAGGCGCTGTGGTAGACTTTCTCCGCGGGCCAGTGCGGCAATCAGGTGGCGCGTGCGGGCATCCACCGTGCCGCGCTCAGGGGGCGGCGCAAAATGCAGCACGACGTCGGCCAAGCCGCCAATGCGCTGCAAACTGGCAGGCCGATCGAGGTCGGCAAGGATGGGGTTGGCGCCATGATCGCGCCAGAAAGCGCACTGCACCGGATCGCGCAACAGGGCGAAGACCCGAAAATGGCCGAGCAGACGGGGTAGCGTACGGCGAGCCACATCACCACAGCCGACGATCAATAGTTTTTGCACGGCGCAATTTTACCGGATTCATGCTTTCAGGGAGATTCAATGGATTTCCGGGTCACCATACAGCCAAGCCAGCACACTTTTCTGGCCGGGGAAGACGAGACCCTTCTCGACGCTGCGCTGCGGCAGGGGTTGATGCTGCCCTACGGTTGTCGCGACGGAGTCTGTGGCGCCTGTCGCGGTAAAGTGCTGGCCGGTCAGGTCGATCATGGCCAGGCGCAAATCGATGTGCTGAGCGATGCCGAGCGCAAGGCAGGGCAGGCGTTGTTCTGCTGCGCCAGAGCGCAGAGCGACCTCGTCATCGAAAGCCGGGAGTTTCGGTTGTCACTGGAAATACCGGTCAAGACCCTGCCGGCGCGGGTGCAGAAGCTCACCCCTGCGGCAGCCGATGTGATGCTCGTCGAACTCAGGTTGCCGGTCAGCGAACGACTGCAGTTCCTGCCCGGGCAATACATCGAGATCGTGCTCAAGGATGGCCGCCGCCGGGCGTTTTCACTGGCCAATGCTCCGCACGACAATGGCTGCCTGCAACTGCACATTCGTCATGCGCCGGGCGGCTTTTTCACCGATCAGGTGTTCAGCACCCTGAAGGAGCGCGACATGCTGCGCATCAACGGGCCGCATGGTAGTTTCTTCCTGCGCGAGGATTCGCAAAAGCCGATGCTGCTGGTGGCTGGCGGCACCGGTTTTGCACCGATCAAGTCCATTGTCGAACACGCCATCGCCGAAAATTCGTCGCGGCCAATGGACATCTACTGGGGCGGGCGCAGGCGCAGCGACCTCTACCTGTGGCCTGTCGCTGAACGCTGGGCGGCTGAGCATGCCAACATCCGTTGCATTCCAGTATTGTCGGACGACACAACGGAGCACGAACCCTGGAGCGGACGACGCGGTTTGGCGCACCAGGCCGCGATGCGGGATTTTCCTGATCTTTCGGGTCATCAGGTGTATGTTTGTGGTTCACCGGCGATGGTGGCTGTATCGCGAAGGGATTTTATCGGACAATGCCGTTTGCCGGAGGACGAGTTTTTTGCTGATGCCTTCGAATTTGCCAACGACGACGCGACCGCCGTACAGAGTCCGTCCATTACTGCAGGTTGACTGCCATGCCCGACGTCTATATTTCCCGACAACCTCTGGTCAATCGTCAGAGCAAGATCATCGCCATGCGGCTGACGCTGCATCTTGACGATGGAGCGACGACGAAAGATGCAGCCAATGCCCTGGGTACGCTGGCCGAGTTCTGGCCACAGGGCGAAAAACTGGTCTTCATCAATTGCGGCGGCACGCCTTGCGATGCCGATTTTCTGGCCTGGCCGGCACCGGATAATGCAACGATTGAAATTCACCCGGCATCGCTTGTTGATTCGGGGGCCGCCGATTTCATTGCCGCCCTGCAGGTATCCCAGCCATCGCTTTGTCTGCACTTTGATCCGCAGGCACAGGCCGCACTGTCTACCGGCGTAAGTTTCCGCTTCATCGCTTTCGATGCGCAGCGTTATACGCCGGCACAGCTCAAGGGGCTGGCCGTGCAAACGCAGCCTTTTGGCATTGCTGTGGCGTTTAACGTCTTTGACGGGCAGAATTTCCAGACCTGTCTGGATGCCGGAGTGAACGCGGCTGCCAGCTGGTTTTTCAAGCACCCGACCAGGGCTCCGGCCAAGGCGCTCAACCCGGGACAGGCGCAGATCATCCGGGTGCTGAACCTGGTGCGCAAGAATGCCGACATCAAGGATATCGAAACCGCGCTCAAACAGGATGTCGCACTCTCCTACAAGCTTCTGCGTTACATCAATTCGGCGGGCTTTGGCCTGTCCTGCGAGATCCAGTCCTTCCGTCATGCGGTGACCATTCTCGGTTACGACAAGCTCAATAAATGGCTGTCTCTGCTGCTGGCCACGGCGAGCAAGGATCCGATGGCGCCGGCCCTGATGCATACGGCGCTGACCCGTGCCCGCTTGATGGAACTGCTGGCGCACGGCCTGGTTGAGCGGCAGGAGTACGACAACCTGTTCATCACTGGGGCGTTCTCGATGCTCGACGCCTTGCTCGGGGTGAGCATGGACAAGGTGCTGGAGTCCATGAGCCTGCCCGAATCGATCTGCGACGCCCTGCTCGGCAAGGGTGGAGTCTATGGCCCCTTCCTTGAGCTGGCCAAGGTCAGCGAGGGTGAGGACGGCAGGGCACTCGCCGAACAGGCGGCTATGCTCGGTCTTTCGGCCGACCAATTCAACCGCGCGCAAATGCAGGCGCTGGCCTTTGCCGACACGATGGAGCTGTAGGGCGTTTACCCCCGGGTTTTTTCTGCCACTGCTTCGACAGGCCCTCAAGAAAACCTTGCTGGCCCGATTCTCGCTGTAGTCACATCAATAGAGCGATTTCCGTCCTTACGGATGGACTTTAGGCCAGCCCGCGATGCAATGACGGCCATAGCTGCAACACTGATTATGTAGTATTTTCGGTCCGTCATTCTCAGCCTTACACCTGATCCAGGAGCTTTTCATGAATCGCCACGGCCTTGCCCTATTCGCTCTGCTCTCAAGTCTGCTGCTGGCGGTTGCGGCCCAAGCTGACGAAGTTCAGGTCGCTGTCGCCGCCAATTTCACGGCGCCGATGCAGCAGATTGCCGCCGAGTTCGAGAAGGACACCGGCCATAAAGCCGTGCTGTCTTTTGGCGCGACCGGCAAGTTCTACGCCCAGATCAGCAACGGTGCACCGTTCGAGGTATTCCTCTCGGCCGATGACGAAACGCCGGCCAGACTGGAAAAAGAACAGCTGATCGCGCCGCAGTCCCGCTTCACCTACGCCATCGGCAAGCTGGTGCTGTGGTCGGCGAAAGAGGGCTATGTCGATGCCAGGGGTGAGGTTCTGAAAAGCGGCGAATTCAGGCACCTGTCGCTGGCCAACCCGAAGACTGCGCCCTACGGCGCCGCGGCCATCGAGACCTTGAAAAAACTCGGCGCGCTTGAACGCGTCGAGCCGCGCTTCGTCCAGGGCGAGAACATTGCCCAGACGTACCAGTTCGTCGCTACCGGCAATGCCGAACTCGGTTTCGTCGCCCTGTCGCAGGTTTACAAAGACGGCAAGATCACGTCGGGTTCTGCCTGGATCGTCCCGGCCAGGCTCTACGCACCCATCCGCCAGGATGCCGTGCTTCTGGCCAAGGGGAAAAACAACCGGGCGGCGACTACGCTTCTGGATTATCTGAAGTCCGACAAGGCGCGCGCGATCATCAAAGCGTATGGTTACGAGCTTTGAAAACACACTGAACTCAAGGTGTTAACTATGGACAATGCCGATCTGGGCGCCGTCTGGCTGACCCTGAAACTGGCCAGCGTGGTAACGCTGCTGCTGCTGCTCGTCGGCACGCCCATCGCCTGGTGGCTGGCGCGCACGCACTCGCGCCTGAAAGGGGTCGTCGGCGCCATCGTTTCCCTGCCTTTGGTGCTGCCGCCGACGGTGCTCGGGTTCTACCTGCTGGTCGCCATGGGGCCGAAAGGACCGGTCGGGCAACTGACCGAAGCGCTCGGGCTGGGCATCCTGCCTTTTACGTTCCCCGGCCTGGTCATCGCCTCGGTGTTCTATTCCCTGCCGTTCATGGTGCAACCGCTGCAGAACGCCTTCGCGGCCATTGGCGAACGCCCGCTCGAAG
>CAIVZW010000261.1 GCA_903910495.1 uncultured beta proteobacterium | reverse complement strand
TGCATCGCCTTGACGAAGGGATAGACAAACCAGAGCAACACCAGGTTGCCCGGACTGAGGACTCGCTCGGAAATGTTTTCGGTCAGGTCGGTCCAGTGCGACACGGCGAGAACCGCCCCCGCCGCCACCACAAGCAACCAGATGATCATCCCGATCCGGCTGATCAGCGGATCAACCCAGCGCAGGGTGCGCAGCAGGAAACGATCCGGGTCGAACAGGGGGAAACGCAGTGCCAGCGGAGACCAGAGGCGCTGCTTCCACAACATTCTCTCATGCCGCTCGTGGCGCCGAAAAACCTCCAGGCTGTCGGGCGGTACGTCGGTCAGCAAGGCATCGGCCGTATGCAACTGCCCAAGCAGTCGGATCACATTCTCCTGCGTCGGAGCCATGTCGCCCAGCTGCCCGGTCGCGGCATCCCAGATTTCCTGAACTGTACGCTGGCCATCCATGAGGCCGATGAAATGATGCGCCGCCGGAGTGAAGCGATAGGCACGTTCGGCGGCAATATCATGAAGGACGAACCAGACCTGCCCGCGGAAGGTCTGGCGCACGATCTTGACGTGCGACCGCAGGCGTGGTCGCAAGCCCGCAACGCGATACCACGAGGGACTGAAAAGCGATTCGCTCACGGCATCATGGCCTCAAGGCCACCACGACCATATCCACATGCGAACCCAATGCGTCAGCTTGTGGGTCCAGATCCAGAAGAGATTGCGGCTACCGATCTCGATCTTGCCGACACCTTCCATCCCGGGTCGCAATCGGTCTATTTCCCCCTGGACAACGGCTTCCACGCGAAAATAATTCCGTCCCTGATCTACAACAGATACCGGCGTGATCTTGTCGACAAGCAGTCTGATTTCGTCGTTGGGCATACTGGTCAGTGCGAGCCTGCCAGGCTGACCGACTGCAACTTCGGTGATATCCCGTTCGTCCACCTTCATGATCACCCGGTAGGTGTCCAGTGGAGCCACTTCGAACAGTACGTTGCCACGCTCGACAGCCGCACCCAGCGACTGGCTGAGATCACCCTTGACGATAACACCATCAAACGGCGCCCGCAGGTGGGTACGGGCGAGCTGTTCGTCCACCAGGATGATCTGAGCTTTCACCTGCCCGGCCTGCGCCTCAAGAATCCGCGCGCGGGCGCGGTTGCCCTCGGCAATTGCCTGGCGACGTTCGCTTTCGTACTGAGCGCTCTGGCTAAGCAGTTTCAGGCGCTCAAGTTGCAGGTCGCGGTCATCGAGTGCTGCGAGTACGTCACCGCTGCGGACAATATCCCCGGCACGGGCGCGGGCATCGATGATATAGCCCTGCATGGCTGCCGTGATTGCACGCTGCACCTTGCCTTCGAGGCTGGCATCGGCGGTAATCAGGTAATCACCCTTGACGATCAGGAAGAAGGCCAGCGTCAGCACGATGGTGCCGGCCCAGAACTTCAGAGCGGCATGGCGTGGTCCTGTCAGATTGCGCCAGTAGGCGAGCAAGTCGTCCCAAGCCCTCCGCGCCAGCCAACGATCCTCCCTGCGCTTGACCTCCAGCACCTGCCCCAGGAGAAGCGTTGCGTGCTCGCAAAGCTCGATCGAGTGCGCATCGAACTCGGCACCCGCTGGCAGTTCGAGGGTGACAGCACCTAACACAGCCCCCCCGGTCGTCAGCGGAATCGTACACACCGCTCCTGCCCCGTGCTGCTGAAGCAGTTCGGTATGAGCACGAGTCAGTTGAAAATGGGCATCCTTCCGAGGAGGGAAAAGCACGGTCGCCAATTGATCTGCCGCTTCTTCCATGGCGGCCTCGATGTTGCGGATCAAGTTGGCTTTCTTGGCGAAAGCCGCACTGTGAGACAGCGCCCTGACCTGGATATGGTCACCCTTGATGAAACCGATGCTGACCCGTTCACAGCCGAAAATCGTCGCCAACTCGGTCGCCACCGCCGTCGCTGCCGCCTGAAAATGTTCATGCAGCAGCGATGTGGCAAGCAATTTAAGTACGGTCACGAGCCGCGCCTTGCTGGAGAATACCTGGCGTCGGGCGAGTGCCTCGAGCCAGCCGATACCCCAGCCGAGGCGTTGCACCACCTCGTTGACCGCCGCTTCTGAACGGCCTTCAAGTTCCAGCGCCACGACGCCGTAGAGTTCGTCGTCAACCAGGACCGGATGAGCGAGACAAACCGGATCCTGTTTACGCGGCGGGCGTTTGATGCCGTCAACAACTACCTGCCGGTCCTTCAGTGCCCGCTCGACGACGACAACCAGCCGGGGATTGCCCTCTATGCCCTCCGGCCAGATGGCAACCGGTGAAAACGCGGCTGTCTCCATGGTTCGCAACACGACAGCGCCACGCATGACACCATCGAATGAACGGCACTGAATGTCAAGCCAACTGGCGGTAAAACTTTGCAGGTCACTGGCATGAACAAGGCGCGCCCACAGATCCGACTTGAACGATTCCCCTTCGGACTCTCCGTCACTGCGACGACCGCCGGATACCAGGACGATACCCTCATCGTGTGCCATTCAAAACTCCTAACCCGAGCACTTGGTGGGAAGTGGCTATTTCAGAGCCGTGGCAACAAGCGCCAGGTCGGCTTCCGCCAGCGTCCCTGCGGCTTGCTTGAGCCTGAGGCGATTGACCAGATAATCGTAGCGTGATTGCGCAAAATCGCGCATGGCAATGTGCAGATCGCGTTGTGCATCGAGCACGGCCAGCACGGTGTTCAATCCGGCCTTGTAGCCCTCGGCCTTGGCCTCGAGCGCGCTTTGCTGCGCCACCACGGACTGCCTGAGCGCCTTGATCAGGCTAACGCCACTGACCGTGCCGTCGAACGCAGCACGGGTTGTCCGCTCGATCGACCGGAATTCCTGCTCGAGTTCCTCCTTCGACTTCTGATAGCGATGCGCCGCTTCCTGGGTCACCGCACTGGTCATGCCGCCCTCGAAGATCGGCACAGTCAGGCGTAAGGTCAAGTCTTTCGTCTCAACGTCGCTGCCGCCGCCGTACAGCGTACTGCCGGTATCCTTGCGGTTCTGATTGTAGACCATCGCCAGAGTCGGAAAATGGCCGGCACGCTGGCGCATGACTTCCTGATGCGCCACTTCCACGCCTTCCTGGCGGGCACGCAGGATCAGGTTCTTCTCCAGGGCGGACTCGACCCACGGCTCGATCTTTGCCGGCTCGGGCGTTTCCAGCGGAAAGTCATCGCGCAGAACCTGCACGTTTTCGATGACTTTGCCCGTTATTTCACGCAAGCCCTGACGGGCATCGCGCAACTTGTTCTGCGCCTCGATCTCACGCGCCACGGTCACGGCATAACGCGCATCGGCATCATGCTGCTGTGTGATCGTACCCAGCCCCATCTTGCGCTTTTCGTGCACGAGATCGCGCAGTTTGCCGACCGCTTCACGTTCCGCACTGGCTAGGGCCAAACTGTCACTAGCCGCGAGCACCACCAGATACGACACTACGGTCCGCAGTTGCAGATCCTGCTCGGCGGCGAGCAAGGTATATTCGGCCTGCCTGATGATCGCCTTGGCCTGCTTGAAGCGCTCGATGACGTCCATGCGAAAAATCGGCTGGTTCACGGACAGCGTGCTGCTGTCGGTCGGATACGTTTTTGACCCGATACCGTAGATCGGGTTCTCGCTTTTCAGCACCTGCTGCCGAGTCGTGACCTGCTCCATCTCGTATTTGATCGTGGGGAAGAATCCAGCCCGCGCCTGATCGATGACCGTGCTGCTTGCCCGCGCTTCAGCCTGAACAATACGGAACTTGGCGTCGTTCTGGAGGGCGAGCGCATAGACCTCTTGCAAGGTCTCACCGAGCACCGGCATCGGCAGGCACACAAGCACTGCCGCCAGGCAGACTGTCAAATTGGCCCAACAGCACAAGCCAGTCTGACTAAGTTTTACTGATTTCAAAATCCGCCACCAGTCAAATTCAATTCGTTGATTGCCCGGAATCCGTTTCCGGGCATCTTCCGTACACTACATATCAAAAATGACGCCACATTTCACGCCCGCCGGAATCCTGTTCTCCGGATTGGGCATTTGCAAGCGCACCCCCATCGTTCCGCTGGCCGCATCGACCACCTTGTCCACAACGACCACCCTGGCCTTGAATGTTTCAGACAGATACGGCGCCACATTGACCTGTCCGCTCATACCCACTTTCAGCTTGCCGAAAAGGGAAGTCGGGGCGATCACTTCGACATTGAGCGGGTTGATCTGTGCCAGTTTGAGGACAACCGACTTTTCCGCGCGGATAAATTCTCCGGGGTGCAGGCGGCGCTCGACAACAACGCCATCGATCGGACTGATGATCGTCCGCAAGCGCAGCAGTTCTTGATCCTTTATGAGTTCCTGTTCGCGCAGGCTGACCTCGGTGACCAGTTCATCGCGTTCCTGGGCTGAAATCAGCTCCTTGGCGAACAGCGCCTCATTTCTGTCAACCCGACGCCGGCCAAACTCGACACGCGCCCTGGATAACGCAACGGCAGCGCCCTCAACCCCGGACTGCAGTCTGGCTACGACTTGCCCCTTGCGTACCCGATCGCCGCGATTGACCAGGACTTGCTCGAGGATGCCGTCGACCGGGCTGCCAACATTGGTGACCATGAATGGCTCGACCAGGCACTCGTGCTCGCGGCCGGGATTATCGGCACCGACGGCACGGAATGAGCGTTTTGTTGCCTGGGACGGCGACCCTGATTGTGTCAAACCCGCTTGCGCAGAGTCCGTCTGCGGCGGCGAACCAGTCGCCTGAGCCTGAACGCCCAGTGCCAATGACATCAGAAAAAGCCCTGCTACCCAGAACTGCATCCCGCGCTCCCTATCCTGCCGATTCGAAGTCAGACTGACCCTGTAAGCAAACAGCAAAAACCATGTCAGAGAGGGAAATACTATCATTCGATGCCGTTATGCACAACACAATTAATGCACACAACATACTTTATGAGGTTACGGAATTTAAATGACGGACGGCAGCCGTTCAGTGCGGCAGAAAATCAGACCGGTGCAAGCGATCCAGAACCCGGCCGAACAGCCGCTGGCGGCGTTCAGGTTGCTGCGCGGCACGCAGTCCGACGAGGCCAAGACCAAGAACCAGCGTATCCCGCTCAAGATCATCTGCGGCCGCCAGTGCCTGCTGCGGAGGTAGTGGAACATCGGCAGCAGCGACCATCAGGTACTGTCCTTCGTGCCAGGCCATACTGAAATCGGCAGTAGCGTTCCGATCTGCCTCGGCGCGTTCCTCGCCATCCGTATTGCCGGTGCGATCAGGCGGGCTGTCGTAACTCGATCCGGGCACCCTGCTCACCGTTCCTGACAAGGTAATGGCATCGAACGGGCTGCTGCCACGCAGATTCCCGGCCGGTCCGAAGTTGCCCAGGCTGAAGATGTTCCGGAAGAGGTCCGGATCGTGCGCCGAGCCGGGGCGTCCAGTGGCATTCATCGCATCCGTCTCGTGCGACAGGCCGTAGGACAGATCGGTCAGCGAGGAAAGTGAGCTGTCGTCATCCTCGCCATCGCCGAATACTGAATCGAACTGCCTGATCAGAATCTGCGACATGAAATCCTGCATGTCGAACTCGATACTCGTCACCAGACCGTTGGTCAGAGTGATCGAGGCATACGAACCAAAGAGCAGGTCTTCACCGAGGGTGCCATACAACAGGTCGCGTCCCTGCCCGCCGATCAGGATGTCGTTGCCCGCGCCGGCGTTGAGTGTGTCGTCGCCACCCTGGAGGATATCGAGCGAAGCGATTCTGACTACCGTGCCGCCGCCCGAATAGCTCACCATGCCGAAATCGCCGAAGACGATGTCGTTGCCGCCCGCACTCAGCAGGATATCGCCCTGCGCGCCGCCGATCATCACATCATTGCCGTCGCCGGTGGATATTGCATCGCTGCCGCCCAGCAACGGGTCGGTCGAAGCAAGCTGCTGCACGGCGCCGGCCGCATCGAGGGTAAGTCTGCCGTTGTCACCCAGAACAACATCGCTTCCGCTGCCCGTGGTCACGAAGTCATTGCCGACCCCGGCCAGCACGGCGTTGTTACCATCGCCAACGTCGATGACGTCATTGCCGCCGGTCAGGTTCGTCGTGTCAGTTGTTGCGATCAGCGTCGTGCTGCCGCTGGTGGCGTCAAACTGGCCATTGTCACCGATCACGATATCGTTGTCCGCGCCGGTCGTGATCGTGTCATTGCCGTAGCCGCCCACCACCACGTTGTTGCCGTCTCCGACATAGACCACGTCATCTCCGCCCAGATCCACCACCAGCGGATCGTACGGCTGCTGGGTCGAGCCAAAGGTCGTCAGCAGGCCT
>CAIVZW010000260.1 GCA_903910495.1 uncultured beta proteobacterium | reverse complement strand
TGCCAGATCGCGCAGTTCATCCTTGCCATGCTCGACCACCCAGAGCAGCTGGACTTTGGCCGTTTTTGCCTCGCCTGCTTCAATCATCGCCTTGGCCGCAGTCAGCGCAGCCAGGGGGGCATAACTCGTTCCGCCGAATTTTTCCAGGAGTTCGCCACTGGCAGCCTTGGTTCGCTGCGAATCTTTTTCCTGAACCGCTTTCTGCAGAACGTTGAAGACCAGCGAAGCCTGCGCCGTCTGATTGCGCTGATACCAGTTCCAGCCCTGCCACGCGATGACGATCAGCGAGGCGGCGGTCAGCACGTTGATCAGCAGATTGCCATATTGTTTCCACCACACCTTGATTTCGGCGAGTTGTTCCTGTTCTTCGAGGTCATAGGTAGCCATTATTTTTCTTCCCAATCCAAAAATGAATTCATGATTTCATCAGCGACCCGATCGACGCCGACCCGTTTCTGTTCGTTCTGTACACCATCACTGGCCCGCAAGGGCTTGAGCGTCACCTCGCCGGCACTCGCTTCGTCATCGCCGATGATAACGGCAAAGGCGGCTCCCGAAGCATCGGCCTTTTTCATCTGGGATTTGAAACCGCCACCGCCACAGTGGAACAGCACGTCGATGCCCTGATCGCGCAAGCCTTCGGCCACCCGCGGTGCCATGCGCGAGGCGGCCACTCCCTGATGCACAAGATAAACGTCAATGCCCTCAGCCGCCGGTTCTCCGCCTGACTCGCGAATCAGTGCCAGCAGCCGTTCAACACCCATGGCGAAGCCGCACGCCGGTGTCGGCTTGCCACCGAGTTGTTCGACCAGACCATCGTAGCGGCCCCCGGCACAGACGGTACCCTGTGCGCCAAGGCGATCGGTAACCCATTCGAAAACGGTGAGATTGTAATAATCGAGTCCGCGCACCAGTCGGGGATTGATTTCCACGGGCAGCCCGGCGTCACGCAGGACCTGCTGCACCCCCTCAAAATGCGCCAGCGATTGAGCGCCGAGATGATCCATCAGCCTCGGTGCGCCGACGATCATCTCCTGCATTGCCGGGTTCTTGCTGTCGAGAATACGCAGTGGATTGGTGTGCAGACGGCGCCTCGCGTCCTCATCGAGCAGGTCGGCGTATTTCTCGAAATATGTGATCAGTTGAGCGCGGTGACTGGCGCGCTCGTCCAATTGGCCCAGTGTGTTCAATTGCAGCTTGATGACATCGAGTCCAAGGTCGTCCCAGAGACGGGCGCCCATCAGGATCTGCTCGGCATCGATGTCCGGGCCGGAAAAACCGAAGGACTCGACGCCGACCTGGTTGAACTGGCGGTAGCGTCCCTTCTGCGGCCGTTCATGCCGGAACATCTGTCCCAGATAGTAAAGCCGTTGCGGATGCTGCGCCGCCAGATTGTGCTGAATCAGCGCGCGTACGCAACCCGCCGTGCCTTCAGGACGCAGCGTCAGCAACTCGCCGTTCAGGCTGTCGATGAAGGAATACATTTCCTTCTCGACGATATCGGTCACTTCTCCGATGGCCCGCTTGAACAACGGCGTCGGCTCGACGATGGGCAGGCGGATCGGCTTGTAGCCATAGCTCTTCAGCCAGGAACGGATGCTTTCCTCGAAGACTTCCCACAACTCGGATTCGCCGGGCAGAATGTCATTCATCCCGCGCACGGACTGGATAGTCTGACTCATGATTTTACGGCGGTCTTTCTCTGGTAGGTCCGTGCCACGTAACGATCCACGATGGCGATGAATTCTTCGGCAATGTTGTCGCCGCGCAGGGTAAGGGTCTTGGTACCATCCTCGAAAACCGGGGCCGCCGGCACTTCGCCGGTACCCGGCAGACTGATGCCGATATTGGCATGCTTGCTCTCGCCGGGGCCGTTGACCACGCAACCCATGACGGCCAGTGTCATGTTTTCGACGCCATCGTAGTCGATTCGCCACTGCGGCATGCTGTCGCGCACATGCGCCTGGATCGATTGCGCCAGTTCCTGGAAGAAGGTACTGGTCGTGCGACCGCAACCGGGGCAGGCCGCAACCATCGGCGTAAAAGCACGCAAACCCAGGGTCTGCAACATTTCCTGGGCGACCACGACTTCCTGCGTACGCTTGCCGCCGGGTTCAGGCGTCAACGAAACGCGAATGGTGTCGCCGATGCCTTCCTGCAACAGCACCGACATGGCGGCAGTGGAAGCAACGATGCCTTTCGAGCCCATCCCGGCCTCGGTCAGCCCGAGATGCAGCGGGTAGTCCGAGCGCCGCGACAACTCACGGTAAATGGCGATCAGATCCTGCACACCGGAAACCTTGCAGGAGAGGATGATGTGATCACCCGGCAAGCCCAGTTCTTCGGCCTTGGCCGCCGATTCGAGTGCCGAGGCCACCATCGCTTCGCGCATGACTTCGATGGCATTCATCGGCTCGCTACGTTTGGCG
>CAIVZW010000259.1 GCA_903910495.1 uncultured beta proteobacterium | reverse complement strand
CCAGCACCGCCGGATTCTTGGCCGGGTCGAGCACCAATTTTCCGATTCTGATTTCAGCCATTCGTTTTACCCCCGACCATCGTATTGGCTAAAGAGAGTTAGCCAAGGTGCTTCTGGCGGAGAGAGCGGGATTCGAACCCGCGGTAGACTGACGCCTACACACGCTTTCCAGGCGTGCGACTTAAACCACTCATCCATCTCTCCGGAAGAGGGCGAATTCTAGCAGAAGCATGCTGGATCAACAAACCCGGCATCGATTCAACCCGGCGTCGATTCGCGCAGGCCGTTAGCCGCACACCAGGCCATTCAATTCACAGACAACCTGCCGAACATACGCCAAAAAAATCCAGAGCCAGAAGATCAGAAAGAAAGCAACAAAGGGAATATGCTTGTCCACAATCACCTTCGGCATGATGAAGCGTGTCGCCGAAATCACGGGACGGGTGACGATAACAAACAGCTGATAAACAAAGTTCTTGTCACGCGTGCCGCCAGCCAGCAGATACAGCGCTCCTTGTGCCAGAAGAAACCAGCCCGCAACTTCAACAAGGGCCCGTAGAACAGTAATAATTTGTAGTTCGATATTGATCATATGTTTTTCCAAAGAAGGTAGAATTCTAAGACAATGTGATCTCCGTGCGTACCGGATGTTACTGCGGGCAAGTGCTTATTCCTGAGACAACTGCAAGCACGGGTCATCAGCCCGAGGAGAGACGAAGCAATGAACTTCGAACAATGGCGTCATTCCGCACGTGCCTGGCTGCTCCACTTCATCGGCAAGGATGATCTTGCCTACGCTGAGTATGTTGTCGCCTTCAATCATGCACCAAGCGCAAAGGTGGCGCGCAATCTGGGCTTCATCGCCACCCAGAAAAATCGCAATAGTGAAGGGGTTCACTGGTTTGCCGAGGCCACAAGACTTGATCCGGACAGTGCAGAAACCTGGTTCAACCTCGGTTTTTCCCGCGAGCGCAACGGCCAGCGTCAGGACGCCATCACCGCCTTCAGGGAATCGGTTCGCCTTAACCCGAATCTTGATCGTGCCTGGTATGGCATGGGTCTCAACCATGCCACACTCGGTGAGCATCAGGAAGCCGCCAAAGCCTTCGAGCAGACGGTCAAGCTGCAACCGATGCACGGCGATGGCTGGTATCAGTTGGGTATGGCACAGCACCATGCCAACCATCCGGATCGTGTCGCTCAGGTTATCGAAAAGCTGAAGGCCTTCGAACCCAAGCGTGCCAATCAACTGATTCGTGATACTGGCCGCACCGATCTGGCCCACTTGCATACCGAAATGCCCTTCTGACGAACAAGCGTTCCCTCGGTCCGGGAGAGCGTTCCAGCTCCACTCCCTTTCTTGATGGCCCAGCACTATCGCGCAATAAAAAAGACCCGCCGCAGCGGGTCTTGAAGCGACTACCTCGTTGATCCATCAGGCCGCATTGGTATTGAGGTCTCCATCCAGGCTCGGGTAACGAACGTGGTCAACCAGATCCTGAACCTCCTTGGACGGTGCCGGGGAGATCAGCGTGCCAACGATCACGCCGATGAAACCAATCGGTATGCCGAAGATACCGGCCGAGATCGGGTTGATGTCCCACCACTTCGGCGCATTGACCCCGAAGAACGGATAGGTCATGTACATGTAGTAGGCACAGACACCCAGGCCGAGCGTCATGCCGAGGATGGCGCCAAGTTGGTTGGCACGTTTCCAGAAGATGCCGCAGACGAGCGCCGGGAAGAAAGCCGAAGCCGCCAGCGAGAACGCCGCACCGACCAGGAACAGAATGTCTCCCGGTTTGAGCGAGGTCACATACGCTGCCAGCACCGCAACCATCAGCAACAAGACTTTGGACACGAGAATGCGGCGGGTGGTCGTCGCGTTCTGGTCGATCATCTTGTAATACACGTCGTGCGACAGGGCGTTGGCAATGGTCAGCAGCAGACCATCCGCGGTAGAAAGCGCCGCTGCCAGACCACCGGCGGCTACCAGACCCGAAATCACATACGGCAGACCGGCGATTTCCGGCGTTGCTAATACGATCAGGTCACCGCCGATGACGATTTCAGCCAGTTGCACGATACCGTCCATGTTGATGTCTGAAATGTTCATCAGCGTAGGATCAACGGTCCGCCAGTTGGCTACCCAGGCCGGCAGCGCGGCAAACGACGTGCCGACAAGATTGTGATAAACCTCGTATTTGGCCAGAACCGCAAGTGCCGGCGCGGTAAAGTAGAGCAGGAAGATGAAGAACAGCGACCAGAACACCGATTGACGCGCTTGCTTGACCGAGGGCGTGGTGTAGAAACGCATCAGGATGTGCGGCAGGGCCGCGGTACCGACCATCAGACAGAAAATTAGCGCCAGGAAGTTCTTCTTGGCAATGTCCCTTGCCGCTTCATCCTTGGCTCCAAAGGGCTCGGCATGCGCCTTGACCGGAGCAGCCCGTGCCGCATTACCCGCCTTGGCCGCCGTCCAGGCCTTCTTGGCCGCCGCTGCATCCGCCGGATAGTCCTTGGCTGACTTCTCGGCGGCGGCGATGGCCTTGGCATCAGGAGCCGCTGCCGCCTTCAACTCGACGACCTTGGCTTCCAGCTTGGCTTTTTCGGCGGTCAGGAAGGCAGCACCACCGGTTTCCAGGCCTTTCAGGTTGGCATCGGCAGTGGCCGAGCGATCACGGAAGATGGCGCGAACCGATTCTTCCTTGGCACCCAACGGCGTTGTCTTGTCGTTGAAAACCTTCTCTTGCGCGGCCACCTTCTGTAACTGATAGCCATAGACCAACTGCGGGACCGGTATGCCGGTTTGCTGCACCGACAGCCAGACCACGGGAATCATGTAGGCAAAGATCAGGATGATGTACTGGGCGACCTGCGTCCAGGTCACTGCCTTCATGCCGCCGAGGAAGGAACAGACAAGAATGCCAGCCAGACCGGCGAACACCCCCACCTGAAACTCAAGACCGGTAAAGCGGGAGGTGATGATGCCGACGCCGTAAATCTGCGCGATCACATAAGTGAACGAGCAGAGGATGGCGGCGAGAACACCTATTGCCCGCGGGATGTGACCACCAAAACGCGCACCGAGAAAATCCGGAATCGTGAATTGACCGAATTTGCGCAGATATGGCGCGAGGAACAGCGCGACCAGACAGTAGCCCCCCGTCCAGCCCATCACGAAGGCCAGGCCGTCATACCCGGACAGGTAAAGCGTACCGGCCATGCCGATGAAGGACGCGGCCGACATCCAGTCGGCGCCGGTGGCCATGCCGTTGAACAGCGCGGGAACTCGCCGACCGGCAACGTAGTATTCGCCGACGTCTGCTGTTTTCGACATGACGCCGATACCGGCATAGAGCAGAATGGTCGCGCCGAGGAACATGTAGCCGAGAATCTTGTTCGGCACCCCCATTTGCTCGAGTACGCCGACGAGTATTACGAAAGCAATGAAACCACCGGTATAGAAGGTATAGTACTTCTGCAACTGCTTGAAAAACGTTGCGTTTGCGGATTGGGTAGCCATTAGTCATCCCCCTCATGAACACCATATTCTTCATCAAGAGTATTCATGTATCTGGCGTAGAACCAGATGATGACCACATAAATAACCAGTGACCCCTGGGCTCCCATGTAAAAGCCGAACGGGAAGCCAAGAAACGTGATTCCGCTGAGTTCGCGAGCGTAGTAACTGACAACGAAAGTAACCACAAACCATATGGCCAGCAGAATCGCTGTCATACGGAGATTTCGTTGCCAGTACTCTTTATGTTTCTGAGTAAGCTGCATCTGACCCTCCTTCTGTGGAGAAGATTCTGAAAGAAACCGTGATCATCCCGGCACCTTGCGGATGTTCAGCAATCCCCTGGCCCCGACCAGGTGACTCATGCCGTATCCGAATCTTCAGCAATGCACGGGCTCGCCCACGCATCACTTCAGACTGCTGCAAGGATACGGCTGCAACACTTACAAGAAACTTACATTCCCAAGCAAGAAATACATTTCATACGAAGTACTCATGGATCAATTCTGGGGCGACCATGGTTGCCTGGGTAAGAACCCCATCCATTGTTATTGCTTCGGCCCTATGAAGTATGAAAGTTCCGTCATACCGGTGAAGGCGACCGGAGGAAGTGCAGAGCCCGGTATCCAGTGCTGGCGTGGATTTACCTTCTGGACCCCGGCACCCCAAGGGCACTTCCTTCGGGGCATCGAAGGGTACGTTGTCTTGCAACTGCGGTTTTTAGGATCAATAGATACAGGGGAGTGCCGGCCAATCCCGAAACAACGGTCAGTGGGGAGGCGTATCGGGGTAACGAACGCTCTCAACGAAATCCTGGGTCGCACGGCTTGGCGGATCACCGAGCAGACTGACCGCAATGATGGTCAGGAAACCGACGGCAACGCCCCAGACGCCGGAGGATGTTGACTGAATGCCCAGCCAGGGTTCCATGCCGATGCCATGAATGCCGAGCCACGGGATGGTGTCGAACTGCACACGTACCATGTAGTACATCGTCACCAGCAGGCCGATCACCATGCCACTGACCGCTCCGGCCCTGCTGGCGCGCTTCCAGAAAATTCCGAGTACCAGAGCGGGAAAGAACGCCGCGCCGGCAAGTGAAAACGCCCAGGCCACCATGAACAGAATGGTCGCCGGTTTTTGTGAAGCCACCATGGCCGCCAGTACCGCAGCAACGAGCAGGATCGTCTTGGAGACAACCAGCCGCCACTGGGTTGTCGCATGAGGCCTGAAGACTTTGTAATAGACATCGTGCGACAGGGCGCTGGCAATCGTCAGTAACAACCCGTCCGCCGTCGACAAGGCGGCGGCCAGCGCACCGGCAGCAACGAGCCCGGAAATGACATAAGGCAAGCCGGCGATTTCGGGTGTGGCCAGCACGATCACATCGGGATTGAGCGAGAGTTCGGCAAGCTGCAGGAGGCCGTCGCGGTTGATATCCTCGATCGATACCAGGCCGACTTTCCCCCACGCGCCAACCCAGCCTGGAAGCTGATCGATGGCCGAGCCCACCAGATGCGAGTAAATCTCGTACTTGGCAAAAACGGCATAGGCGGGAGCGGTCAGATAAAGCGCTAGAATGAACAGCAATGACCAGAAAACGGAACTGCGCGCCTCACGTACGCTGGGGGTCGTGTAATAACGCATCAGGACGTGCGGCAGGGCCGCCGTACCGACCATCAGACAAAACACCAGAGTGATGAAATTGATGCGCAGCGTAGTGCTCTCGGCTTCATCCTTGCCTGCATAAGGTTCGACATGATGCGTCAGTTCTGCGCCACGCTGGGTGGCCTGCTGTATCATCAGATTCCAGTGTTCACGCGCGGCTTCGGGCGTTTTCGGCAAGTCCCGGCGCTGCCGCTCAAGGGCAAAGACCTCGCGCATTTGCACGTTGGTATTTTTCAGCTGGTCGATCTGGGTGGAAAGCAACCGTCTCTCATCAGCGAGCGATTCAGGCAGGGCATTTATCCGTTCAGAGTAGGCTTCGGCGCGTGCAAGGTAAAGGTGGCGAACATCGATTTCGGCGGGATCGCTTGAAATCCTGTGCTCAAGCGACTCGATTTTTTGCAGTACCTGCCCGTACATGACCTGCGGCACCGGAACACCGGTCACCTTGTACGAAAGCATCGCTACCGGGGCAATGTAGGCGACGATCAGCACCAGATACTGGGCCACCTGCGTCCAGGTAACCGCACGCATGCCGCCGAGAAAGGAGCAGACCAGAATCCCGGCCAGACCGACAAAAACGCCAATCTCGAACTGCAGGCCGACGAAGCGGCTGGTAATCACGCCCACGCCGTAAATCTGTGCAACCACATAGACGAAGGAGGCCAGAACCGTGGCGAAGACCCCGACCAGCCGCGCCGCATGACCGCCATAGCGGGCACCGAGAAAGTCAGGAATAGTGTATTGCCCGAAACGCCGCAGATAGGGGGCCAGCAGCAGAGCGACCAGCACATAGCCGCCGGTCCAGCCCATCACATAAGCCAGCCCCTGATAACCCGTCAGATAGAGCGTACCGGCCAGGCCGATGAAGGACGCGGCGCTCATCCAGTCGGCGCCGGTGGCCATGCCGTTGAACATGGCCGGGATCCTGCGCCCGGCGACGTAATACTCGGCCACGTTGGATGTTCGTGCCATGACGCCGATGGACGCATACAGGATGATGGTCAGGAAAAGAAAGGCGTAGCCAATCCAGCGCGGCGGCATGCCATAACGTTCGAGGACACCGAGCGTCAGAATGAAGGCAAAGAAACTGACCGTATAGATGGCGTAATAGCGACGAAACTGGTTGGAGGAATCGATCATGGGGCGTGTTTAGCGGCTCTCATACATCCAGCGTCGCGCTTTCTCGATCTTAATGAAACTGGCGGGCGAGTCAGCGCCCTTGTGCACGCCATGGGCAATGGCCACCTGCAACAGTTTGGCTGTTGCGTAAGCATCGGAAACGGCGTTATGGCGCAAAATGTTTTCGATATTAAAAAGCCGGAGCCAGTCATCCAGAGGGACTCGGGCGTCCGCACGGTATTTGAAGAAATCAGGCAGTACCCACGCCAGATCGATCCATGTCTGGCCGACTGCCATGCCGAGATAGTTTCTCATTGCTTTGTCGATCATCGACTGATCAAAAAAAGCGTGATAAGCCACCAGCGGCGCTTTGCCAATATACCGAAGAAACGCCAGCAGCGCTTCAGCCGGTTCCATGCCTTCGCTCTGCGCCGAACCGCCGATGCCATGAATCAGGATGTTTTCGTGGGCACTGACCTGATCCTGGCGCAGCACCACCTGAAAGGCATCGTTGAAATCCATTTTCCCCTCGACCAGGGCCACCGCACCGATCGAGATCAGGCAATCCTTCTTCATGTTCAGGCCGCTGGTTTCGACATCGACAATCACGTAACGGATGTTCGTATGCGAGCTCGTCAAGTCTGCTGCCGGCAACTTCTGCCAGGCCGCGATGGCTTGACGCTGCCCGGGCGTGAGAAGCACCTTCCGCTGCGCTGTTACTCTGCTGAAAAGGTCGGGGAACCAGGACATGATCAAAGCTGGTAATCGAGCTTGAGCCGCTGCTGAAGCTTGCGCGCCTGCCTGAACGCCTCCTTGAGAATGCGCCGCTCAACCTCGTTGAGCTCGTCCGGCCGGATCCGATTGTCGCCCTCGCGCCCCTGCACCTGTTCCGAATGCTGATGGCGCAAACGCATGAGCTGGATGAAGTTGAAGGCATCGATCGCCGCCGCGGCCTCCTCCGGCGAGATGTTCATGACCGCCGCGGCCAGCTTGAGGCGCTGCACCGTGTTGGTGGCCGCAACGTCATGCGCCATGGCAAAAATCCGCGCCGCATCAATGAACAGCCGGGCGCCGTATTTCTTCAGATCGATGGTTCCCGGATGCTGCGGATCGGTATCGGTCACGAAATCGCGGATCTTGCCCAGCGGTGGCAATACGCTCAATGCATTGCCGGCCAGCATGCGCAGGAACAGCGGATTGCCCTT
>CAIVZW010000258.1 GCA_903910495.1 uncultured beta proteobacterium | reverse complement strand
TCGTCGAGCGGGTGCTGGCCGGCTATCCCAAGAAGGGTTTGATCTGGCATTTTCAGGGTTCGGGCAAATCGCTGCTGATGGTGTTCGCGGCGCAGAAGTTACGGCTGCACCCTGGCCTGAAAAATCCGACGGTGCTGATCGTGGTGGATCGCATCGACCTCGATACGCAGATCACCGGCACCTTCACCGGGGCCGACATCCCGAATCTGGAGAAGGCCGAGACTCGTGACAAGCTGCAGCAATTGCTGGCGCAGGACGTGCGCAAGATCATCATCACGACGATTTTCAAGTTTGGTGAGGCCGATGGCGCACTCAACGAGCGCAGCAACATCATCGCCCTGGTGGATGAGGCTCATCGTACCCAGGAAGGCGACCTCGGCCGCAAGATGCGTGATGCGCTGCCGAATGCATTTCTCTTCGGCCTGACCGGTACGCCAATCAATCGTTTCGACAAGAACACCTTCTACGCCTTCGGTGCTGACGAGGACGCCAAGGGCTACATGAGCCGTTACGGCTTCGAGGAGTCGATCCGCGACGGGGCAACGCTGAAGCTACACTTCGAGCCGCGTCTGGTGGAGCTGCATATCGACAAGGCCGCTATTGACGCCGCGTTTATGGAAATGACCGGTGGTCTCTCCGACCTGGACAAGGACAACCTTGGCAAAACCGCAGCCAAGATGGCGGTGCTGGTCAAGACGCCGGAGCGCATCCGGCACGTGTGCGAGGACATCGTCCAGCATTTCCAGGACAAGGTGGAGCCGAACGGTTTCAAGGGGCAGATCGTCACCTTCGACCGCGAATCCTGCTTGCTCTACAAGACCGAACTCGACAAGCTGTTACCACCCGAGGCCAGCGATGTCGTGATGACGGTGAATGCCAACGAGCCGCAGTACAAACCCTTCGCTCGCGGCCGTGACGAGGAAGAGCGACTGCTCGACCGTTTCCGCGATGCCAATGACCCGCTGAAGTTGCTGATCGTCACCTCCAAGCTGCTCACTGGCTTTGATGCACCGATCCTGCAGGCCATGTATCTCGACAAGCCGCTGCGCGACCACACGTTGTTGCAGGCGATCTGCCGGGTGAACCGCACCTACTCGGAACAGAAAACGCATGGCCTGATCGTCGATTACCTCGGAATCTTCGACGACGTGGCCAAGGCGCTGGAGTTTGACGAGAAGGGCATTACGGCGGTGGTCTCGAATATCCAGGAACTGAAGGACCGGTTGCCCGAGGCAATGCAGAAATGCCTCGCTTTCTTTGCCGGCGTGGACCGCACGGTGGAGGGCTACGAGGGACTGATCGCCGCCCAGCAATGCCTGCCAAACAATACGGAGCGCGACAATTTCGCCGGCGAGTACAGCCTGCTCGGCAAACTATGGGAGGCGATTTCGCCCGATCCGATCCTCGGCCAGTACGAGAAGGACTACAAGTGGTTGTCGCAGGTGTATCAGTCGGTGCAGCCATCCAGCGGCCACGGCAAGCTGATCTGGCATTCGCTCGGCGCGAAGACCATTGAACTGATTCACCAGAACGTGCACGTCGATGCTGTGCGCGATGATCTCGATACCTTGGTGCTGGATGCCGATCTGCTGGAAGCGGTACTCTCGAATCCCGATCCCAAAAAGGCCAAAGAGATCGAGATCAAGGTGGCGCGGCGGCTGCGCAAGCATCTCGGCAATCCAAAATTCAAGGCGCTATCGGAACGGTTGGATGCTCTTCGGGATCGGTTCGAGTCTGGCGTACTGAACAGCGTTGAGTTCCTCAAGCAATTGCTGCAACTGGCCAAGGAGGTGTTGCAGGCCGAAAAGGAAATCCCGCCCGAGGAAGATGAGGATCGCGGCAAGGCGGCGCTGACCGAATTGTTCGCCGAGGTGAAAACCGCCGACACGCCGATTATGGTCGAGCGCGTGGTCACTGACATTGATGAGATCGTCCGCCTCGTGCGCTTCCCTGGCTGGCAGGACACGCTGGCCGGCGAACGGGAGATCAAGAAGGCACTGCGCAAAGCGTTATTTAAATACAAGCTGCACGCTGAAGTGGAGTTGTTCGATAAGGCGTACAGCTACATTCGGCAGTATTACTGAGACGAGAGATGACTGAACTCGACCCAACCCCACACATGTCACCGCTGGCGCAATCCGTCACGCGCGATGGCAAGACGATTCAAATCGATATCTACGAAAACGGCGAAGGCGGCTGGCTCCTGGAAGTGGTCGATGAATACGGGAATTCCACCGTTTGGGATGATTCGTTCGCGAGCGACCGGGACGCGCTCGGTGAAGCGCTGAAAACGATTGATGCAGAGGGGATCGACTCGCTGATTGGTGCGCACCTTAGCGGACGCGAGGCGACTGGGCTGGATCAATCGCTTTCAGAGGACGAACTCAACGAACTGGATGATTTTCTTGCCGACGAATCCATCGAGGAGGCATCGATGGATGTCTCGACGCTGGAAGGCTTTCTGACCGCCATTGCCATTGGTCCGCGCACTGTGATGCCATCCGAATGGCTGCCGTGGGTGTGGGATAGGGAGGACGGCGAGGCCGAAGCCGAGTTCGAGAGCGCGGAACAGGCTAATCGGATCATGTCGCTCATCATGCGGCACTACAACGCCGTGGTACATACGTTCATGGATGATCCGGCATCCTTCGAACCGGTGTTCTGGTTTGGCGGCCAGTGGGGTGCCGCCGAATGGTGCGAAGGTTTCCTGCTCGGTTTTCAATTCAGCGACGAGGCATGGAGCCTGTTGGCGGTCGGCCAACCCACTTGGTTTACGCCTTTCCTGCGTTTGGGTACCGACGATGGTATCGAGATCACCAAGAAGTCTGGCGATGCCGATAAGTGGATGAACGAAATCGAACTGTCGCTGGTGAAAATGCATGCTTTCTGGAAGGACCGGCGCGCAAGCCAGCCGGGGGGATTGGTGGGCGATGATTTTCGCCTCGGTGGGCACAAAGAAGTCGCGCAGTCTGTTCGTGATGGGCCGAAGATTGGTCGTAATGACCTATGTCCCTGCGGCAGCGGCAAAAAATTCAAAAAGTGCTGCGGGGCGAACGATGCTCCGGCCACATTGCATTGAGGAGCTTGCGATGAAAACCCTGCGCCAGTCGCCCCTCTACGCCATGCTTTTCGACCCGCAAGCCCTCGATGTCGTGCGCATCATCGAGGGCAGGGAATGACCGTTTCGGGAACCGTAAATCCATGAGCAAAAAGATCGTTGATTCAGGCACGTCGGCCGAACGCATCGTCGTCTTTCAGGAAAAGGCAATCCGCCGCACCTGGCACAACAACGAATGGTGGTTTGCCATCGTCGATGTGGTGGCTGTACTGACCGATTCGGTGCAGCCGGACGGTTATGTCAAGGATTTGCGTCGTCGCGACAAGGAGTTAGCCAATGGGTGGGGGCAAATTGTCACCCCCTTCGGGTAGAAACCGAGGGCGGCGTCCAGCGCGTCAATTGCGCCAATACAGAGGGTCTGTTCCGCATCATCCAGTCGATCCCCTCGCCCAAGGCCGAGCCTTTCAAACGCTGGCTGGCCCAGGTGGGTTACGAACGGGTCAAGGAAATAGAGAACCCAGAACTCGCCAGCGCTCGCGCCCGCGAGTTGTATCAGGCCAAGGGTTATCCGCAGGCGT
>CAIVZW010000257.1 GCA_903910495.1 uncultured beta proteobacterium | reverse complement strand
TCTGCTGGATATTTTTGGTGCCGGTAATCGCGTGGCGGTGATGGACCCGGTCTATCCGGTCTATGTCGACACCAACGTGATGCTCGGCAACACCGGCAATCCTGATGGCAAGGGCGGTTTTGAAGGCCTGACCTATCTGCCCTGTACGGAAGAGAACGGCTTTGTGCCGGATCTGCCGAAGGAGCCGGTCGACCTGATATACCTGTGCTATCCGAACAATCCGACCGGCGCCGTGGCGACCCGTGAGCAGTTGCAGAAGTGGGTCGATTTTGCGTTGTCGTGCAAGGCAGTGATTGTTTTCGATGCAGCTTACGAGGCCTACATCAGCACGCCGGGTATCCCGCATTCGATTTACGAGATTCCCGGAGCGCGCGAATGCGCCATCGAATTGCGCAGTTTTTCGAAGAACGGCGGTTTTACCGGTCTGCGCTGCGGCTTTGCGGTCATCCCGAAGACGCTTATGGGGATTAAACGCAACGGCGAGAAACATCCCTTCCACGCCTTGTGGCTACGCAATCACACCACCAAGTTCAATGGCGTTGCCTATCCGGTGCAGCGTGCTGCTGAAGCGCTTTACTCGCCGGAAGGCAAGGCACAGGTCATGCAACTGGTCAGTTTTTACAAGGCCAATGCGGCTCTGCTGCAACAAGCCCTGACGTCGATTGGCCTGAAGGTTCATGGCTATACCGACGCTTCCTATCTGTGGGTACGTGGCCCGAATGCTGCGACGATTTGGGATCTGTTCGACAGCATCCTGCATCACGCCAACATTGTCACGACCCCGGGCAGTGGTTTCGGTGCGGCCGGGGAAGGCTATTTCAGACTGTCCTCGTTCAACAGCCGCGCCAATGTTGAAGAAGCCTGCCGTCGCCTGGTCGATCCTGAGTTGTTCGCTCCGTTCAAGTAAGCCGGCGTGGGAGCCCTTGCCCGCGTTCCGTTGCGGGTGATCTGAGTGAAGTCCGCCGCCTTCGCGCTACGCATGTTGCGCCGCGACGCGCGAGCCGGTGAGTTGCGTCTGCTGGTGGCTGCGCTGGTGGTGGCCATTGCGGCGCTGACCGCCGTCGGTTTTTTCGCTGATCGCGTACATCAGGCGCTTGAGCGCGAAGCCAATCAACTGCTCGGTGCCGATCTGCTGTTGATCGCGGATCATCCGTGGTCGCCGAAAGTGGGTGCAGACGCCCGCAATCAGGGGCTGTCAGTCGTCGAAACACGCACCTTCCCGAGCATGGTGACGCTGGGTCAGGGCGATGCCCTGCGCGCCCAGCTGGCCGAGATCAAGGCAGTTTCCGCCGGCTATCCGCTGCGCGGAAGCCTGCGCACGGCAGCAGCGCTCAATGCGGCAGATTCGCCGGCCAGCGGAATCCCGGCACCGGGCAAGATCTGGATTGACGAACGTCTGGCTACGGCGCTGTCGGCCGGGGTAGGCGAGTCCATTTCAGTGGGGCAGCAGGCTTTGCGCGTGGATGCCATACTGACGCTGGAGCCGGATCGTGGGGTCAATTTTTTCAGCGTCGCACCGCGCCTGCTGATGAATATCGCCGATCTGGAGGCGACCGGGCTGATCCAGCCGGGTAGCCGTATCTCTTATCGCCTGTTGCTGGCCGGTGAGGCGCAAGCGGTGACTGCTTTCCGTGCACATCTAGAGTCGCTGCTGGAGCGGGGCGAACGCATTGAAGATGCGCAGAATGCGCGTCCGGAAATTCGCCGGGCGCTGGACCGGGCGCAGCAATTCCTCGGACTTGCGGCGCTGCTGACCGTGATCCTGGCCGCCGTCTCCATCGCCCTGGCTGCGCGCAGTTATATGCAGCGGCATCTTGATCCTTGTGCGGTGATGCGCTGTCTGGGAGCGACGCAGGGCTTTCTGCTGCGTGTCTATTTGAGTCAGTTTGCCCTGTTGGGCCTGCTCTCGGCCATGCTGGGTTGCGGCCTCGGCTATCTGGCGCATTTCGTCCTCTATGCCTGGCTCGGCCATCTGCTGGCCACGCCGCTGCCGCCGCCGGGCTTTCTGCCTGCCGTGCAAGGCAGTGTCATCGGCCTGATCCTGCTGCTCGGGTTTGCCCTGCCGCCACTGCTTCAGCTCAAGAGCGTGTCGACGCTGCGTGTGTTGCGCCGCGAGTTTTCCACCGGCGCATTGCCGCCCTTGCGTTTGCTTGGCGGATACGCGTTGGGGTTGCTGGCGCTGGCCGGCCTGATGCTCTGGGTGGCCGGTGAAATCCGGCTTGGCGCCTACGTGGTTGGCGGTTTCTCAGGTGCGCTGCTGCTTTTTGCGCTGGTCGCGCGCGTGGCGATTCGACTGGCCGCGTTAGTGCGCGGCGGTGCGCGCTCCAGAACAGGTCAGGGCGGCATCGGCTGGCGCTACGGTCTGGCCAGCCTTGAACGGCGATCGACGGCCAGTGTAGTGCAGATCGTCGCCCTGGCCCTCGGTTTCATGGCACTGCTCCTGCTGACCGTGACGCGCAACGATCTGCTGGAGGCCTGGCGCCGGGCCATGCCTCCCGATGCGGCGAACCGTTTTGTCGTCAATATCCAGCCCGAGCAGCTGGACAGCGTGCGTCGGGTCTTTGCCGACGAGGGTTTGAGTGCAGAGTTCGCACCGATGATTCGCGGGCGTCTGGCCCGGGTGAACGGGGCCGAGATTGGCCCGGCAAACTATGAGGACGAGCGCGCCAGACGTCTGATCGACCGCGAGTTCAACCTCTCGTATCGCATGGATCTGCCGCAGGGCAACGCGGTGACGGCGGGGCGCTGGTTTTCGCCAGCCGAGCGCGACAAGGGGCTGGCCTCGGTCGAGGAGGGTCTGGCCAGGACGCTGCGCCTGAAGCTTGGTGACCGGCTGGAGTTCGTGGTGGCCGGCGAGAAGGTCGAAATGCAGGTGCTGGGTCTGCGCAAGCTCAACTGGGATTCGATGCGGGTGAATTTCTTTGTGCTGACCCCGCCTGCAGTCCTGCAGGATTATCCGGCAAGCTGGATCACCAGTTTTTATCTGGAGCCCGGGAAAGCCGGCTTTGTTAATCGCCTGATCGGCGAGTTTCCCAATCTCACGGTCGTTGATGTCGCGGCGATTGTGCGCCAGTTGCAGGCGATCATGGATCAGGTGGCGCAGGCCGTCCAGTTCGTGTTCCTGTTTACGCTGCTGGCCGGAATCATCGTGCTCTATGCCGCGCTGGCCTCGGCCGCCGAGGAACGGCGCTATGAACTGGCGGTCATGCGCGCGCTGGGCGCCCGGCGCGAGCAATTGCGCCGCGCCTTGCTCGCCGAATTTGCGGCCATTGGCGGTCTGGCCGGGCTGATCGCCGCGCTGGGTGCCCTTGGTGTTGCCCAGTTGTTGGCGACCAAGGCGTTCCAGTTCGAGGTGTCTATCGATTTCTGGTTGCCCCTGGCCGCGATGCTTGGCGGCGCGGCACTGGTCACCGCTGCCGGCTGGTTTGCCGCGGTGCGACTGATGGCGCTGCCGCCCCTTGAGTCTTTACGCGCCGGCGGGTAGATCCTCGCGGCGCAGCATGAAGACGTGCTGATCGCCGGCGCTGGTGTCGAGCCAGGTAAATGAGGTTTCCGGGAAAGATATTTCCAGTTCGTCCCGGTTGTGTCCGATTTCGACGATCAGTATTCCCAGAGGCTTGAGGTGCAGTGCCGCTTCCTTGAGAATGATGCGCACGAAATCCAGACCGTCTTTGCCACTGGCCAGCGCGAGTTCCGGCTCGCGGCGATATTCTTCGGGCAAAGTGGCCATAGCCCCGGCATTGACGTAGGGCGGATTGGAAATGATCACGTCGTAACGCTGCTCCCGGATTCCGGCAAAGGCGTCGGATTCGACGAGGCGGATGCGCGATTCCAGGCCGTAGTCATCGACATTGCGCCGGGCCACGGCGAGCGCTTCGGCTGAGAGGTCGACGGCATCGACCGATGCCTCCGGGAAGGCCAGCGCCGCGAGAATGGCCAGGCAAGCCGAGCCGGTACATAGATCCAGCACACTGCTGACTGCCCACGGATCGTCGATCCACGGACTCAGTTGTTCGTGCAGCAACTCGGCGATGTGCGAGCGCGGAACGATTACCCGCTGATCGACATAGAAACGACAGTCGCCAAGCCAGGCTTCGTTCGTGATATAGGCCGCCGGCAAGCGCTCGTCGATGCGCTGCTTGATCACCTTGAGCACGGCAGCACGTTCGTCGCTGGTCAGATGGGCGTCCATGAACGGTTCCAGCTGGTCAAGCGGCAACTGCAGGGTATGCAGCAACAGGTAAGCGGCTTCGTCCCAGGCGTTGTCGGTGCCGTGACCAAAGAACAGACCGGCTTCGGTGAACCGGCTGACGGCAAAGCGCATCAGGTCGCGCAAGGTGGACAGTTCGTTTTGGGCTTGTTCAAACATGTTTGGGCAGCTCGTCGGGGGTGTCATTAAGACTGAGCGTGAATTCCTTGAAGGATGTGCCGCCGCCATTGGTTTCGGCAAAATCGAGCGGTATTTCGCTACGTTTTTCTTCCTTCTGGGAGTTGTTGGCAATTTCGGAATTGTTGATCAGCCAGGAAAGATTGGTTGGCGAATCGGAATTGCTCAGTGCTTCGTCAAGCGTGATGCTGCCATCCCTGAACAGACGGAAAAGATCCTGCTCGAAGGTCTGTGATCCCGGTGCCAGGCTTTGTTCCATCGCTTCCTTGATGGCCAGGATTTCACCGCGTTCGATCAATTCCTGAATGTGGCGGGTATTGAGCAGGACTTCAGCCGCCGGCGTTCGCTTGCCGTCGGGCTTTCTGACCAGACGCTGGGAAATGATCGCCTTGAGGCTGGCTGAAAGATCGAGATAAAGCGAAGTGCGGCTTTCCAGCGGGAAGAAGTTGATGATCCGGTTGAGCGCGTGGTAGCTGTTGTTGGCGTGCAGCGTGGCGAGGCACAGATGGCCGGTCTGGGCATAGGCGATGGCCGCCTGCATGGTTTCCTTGTCGCGGATTTCACCGATCAGGATGCAGTCGGGCGCCTGGCGCATGGCATTTTTCAGCGCCGGCTCCCAGCCCAGGGTATCCATCCCCAGTTCGCGCTGGTTGACAATGGACTTCTTGTGCTTGAACAGGAACTCGATAGGATCCTCGATCGTCAGGATGTGCCCGCTGCGGTTGGAATTGCGGTGATCGAGCATGGAGGCGATGGTCGTCGATTTGCCCGAGCCGGTCGAACCGACGATCAGCATCAGGCCGCGTTTTTCCATGATCAGGTCGGCCAGAACCGAAGGCAGCATCAGGGTTTCGAGGGGCGGAATGTTGCCGAGAATGTAACGCACGACAATCGAAATCGAGGAGCGCTGGCGGAAGATGTTGATGCGGAAATTTCCGACTTGAGGAACCCCGAAGGAGAGGTTCATCTCCATCGTCGCCTCGAAAATCTTGAGCTGATCCGGCGACATCAGTTCGAAGGCGATCTTTTCGATCATCCCCGGATCCATCAGTTGCTGATTGACCGGGACCGTATTGCCCTGGATTTTGATGTGGATCGGCACGCCGGCGGAAATGAAAATGTCCGAAGCCTGTTTTTCCGCCATCAGATGGAAAAGTTTGTCCAGAATCATGTAGCCTCCGCCAATTCAATATGAAAGTCGCGCGCGCGACTTACGAACCTCCCCACGCCCTTCGGGTGGGGGGTCGGGGGTGAGGATGACCGGCCGCGCTGCAGGGCAGGCCTGCCCGGCGTGGTAGGATAGCTCGCCAGTCCGCCGAGTCCGGCGATCAGCGCCACCCTGATGAAGGCCGGCGTGACGCCGACAACAAGCGGGCGCAGTTTTTCGAACGGACAGGGACGCAGTCTGGCGAGGTTGGGATTCACGTTGTATGCGCTGGTTATTCCGATTTGATGATTATAGGGGCATCGCCCGATGGCGGAAAGGCAAGAAATCTGTTGCGACAAAACTGAGGCACGCCTGGCCATCGTTTCGCTGCTTACCGGGGCACTGGTCTGGGGACTGATCTGGTATCCCTACCGCATTTTGCGCGACGCCGGAATTGACGGCGTTGCGGCCTCGGTAGCGACCTATGCCGTGTCTATTGTGCTGGGCTGCGTGTTTTTCCGGCACAAGCTGGCCGCTTTCTCGCCATCATGGACGCTGTTCTGGCTTACCCTCGCGGCAGGCGCCTGCAATCTGGGCTATGTTCTGGCCACGCTCAGCGGCGAAATCGTTCGCGTGCTTCTGCTCTTTTACCTGGCGCCCTTATGGACCGTGCTGCTCTCGCGTGTGTTGCTCGGCGAGCGGCTAAACCGTTTTGGTGCCTTTGTCATCGCCCTCTCGCTCGCCGGCGCGGCGACCGTGCTCTGGCAGCCTGGCGCTGGCTGGCCTGTGCCGCAGGATGCGGCCGACTGGCTTGGACTGGGAGCCGGTCTGTCGTTTGCCCTGTTCAACGTACTTTCCCGACAGGCGCAGGGCATCAGCATCGAGATCAAATCGATGGCGGCCTTCGTCGGTGTGCTTGTACTTGGCGGCCTTCTCATGCTTTTCGGAATCGGTACCCCGCGCCTGCCTGCCATGCCATCCGCCTGGCTTCTGCTCGGCCTGATCGGCTGTGTGCTGGTACTGGCCAATCTCGTTGTCCAGTACGGATTGGCGCGTGTTCCTTCCAACCGCGCCATAGTCATCATGCTTTCGGAGGTGCTTGTCGCCGCCTTGTCGTCGTGGCTGCTTGCCGACGAAGCGCTTGGCCTGCGCGAATGGGTTGGCGGTATGATGATCGTTGCTGCCAGCGTGTTTTCGGCGAAGATGGAGAGCGTGAAGACGCTTGAGCTCTGAACATGAAGGCCCTTGTGGTGGCTTGCCAGATACATTTGCTTACACTTCGGAAAACGATTGACACATACTTTCCGGGCTGGACGTCTACACTCGCTAACTGAGGCGACAAGTATCATCCACTTGAGCACGGTCTGGCCGTGTAGCCTTGGTTTGCCCGAGGTCGGATGAAGGCTGGAGTTTCCATCATGAATGCAATCAAATCGGTCAAGTGCTTCCTGCTGCTGGCGCTGCTTGCCACATCGGGCATCGGCAGCGTCTGGGCTGACCGCGGCCATGGCCACGGGTCGGTGCGTTTCGGCGTGATGATCGGTCCTGTCTGGAATCCCTGGTATTACCCGTCACCCTACTATTATCCTTCGCCCTACTATTACCCGCCTTATCCGCCGGTCGTGATCGAGCGTTCGCCTCCGGTTTACATCGAACAGTCACCCCCTCCATCCGCTCCAGCAGCACAGTCCGCGCAAAGCGGCTACTGGCATTACTGCAATGCGACCAAGGCTTACTATCCCTATGTGAATGAGTGCCCCGGCGGCTGGCAGAAGGTCTTGCCGCAACCCCCGAGCCAACCCTGATGCAGGAAAGGGGTGTTCTATGAAAACGCGCTCTGCATTGATTGCCCTGTTGTCTATGGCCGTACTTGGCGGCTGTGCCAGTGTGCCAAGTGGTCCGAGCCTGCTCGCCTTGCCCGGTACAGGCAGGACGTTCGACGAGTTTCGCGCCAGCGACGGATACTGCAGGCACCGTGCCTCTCAACTCGTCAGTGGGCAGGCTAACGATACGGTCGTGCGTAGTGCAGTCGTCGGGACGGCTGTGGGTGCCTTGGCCGGTGCGGCTATCGGCGGGCATCAGGGTGCCGGCGTCGGTGCGGGTGCGGGGCTGATCGTCGGAAGCGTTGCTGGCGCTGAATCAGGCCGAAGTTACGGCTATGGAGCCCAGCGCAGGTACGACGATGCCTATGTTCAGTGCATGTACGCCAGCGGCCACAAGGTTCCCGTCTCCGCATCGATGGCCAGAAGCATGACTCAGGCTCCAGTTGATCCGGCCTTGAACAGCACTATTCCGCCGCCACCGTCAAGCCCTTCCGCCGAACTCAAATCCGCGCCGAGTATGAACACTACAAGCAGAACGCTTTGGCGGGTCGCGAGACGACGACCGATCGCGTTTCC
>CAIVZW010000256.1 GCA_903910495.1 uncultured beta proteobacterium | reverse complement strand
GATCGCGCAGAATACGATGATTACCGGGAACATCAAGTGGTAGGGAGCGGTGATCAGTTTCACCCAGATACTGATCATCGGCAGGTTCAGCACAATGAGGAAAAAGTTGCCTATCCACATTGAAGCGATCAACCCCCAGAACAAGGCCGGCTGCTCGGTCAGCACACCCGGTCCGGGCTGGATGCTGTGGATCATCATGGCGCCGATCATGATCGCCATCGTCGGGTTTGACGGGATGCCCAGCGTCAGCATCGGAATGAACGACGTTTGCGAACCCGCATTGTTTGCCGATTCGGGACCGGCAACCCCTTCGATGGCGCCTTCACCGAATGGAATCGGATTCTTCGACAGCTTTTTCTCGACCGCATAGGCAGCAAACGAAGAAAGCACGGCACCGCCGCCGGGGAGGATCCCGAGGAAAGAACCGACTGCTGTCCCACGCAATATCGATGGAAGAATATGCTTGAACTCTGTCCAGGACAGCCGGATTCCCGATACCGACTTGAGTATCAGGTCGCGTGTTTCCTTCTTTTCGAGATTGTTGATGATCTCGCCGAGGCCGTACATGCCCATCGCCAGCACGACGAAATTGACGCCGTCGGCGAGCCACGGCTGCCCGAAGGTGAAGCGCTCCGCTCCGGAGTTGACGTCGGTGCCGACAATACCCAGCAGCAGCCCGAGGAAGATCATGCCCAAGGCATGCAGCAGCGAGCCGTGCGCCAGTACGATCGATACGGCAAGGCCGAGTACCAGCAGAGAGAAATACTCGGCGGGACCGAACTTGAGCGCCATTTCGGCGAGCGGCGGGGCGAACAGGGCAATCAGGAAGGTGGCGATGGTGCCGGCGATGAACGAGCCGATCGCCGCCGTGGCCAGCGCCTTGCCGGCCTCGCCGCGCTTGGCCATGGCGTGTCCGTCCAGCGCCGTAATCACGGAAGAAGCTTCGCCCGGCAGGTTGACCAGAATGGCTGTCGTCGAGCCGCCATACTGGGCACCGTAAAAGATGCCGGCCAGCATGATCAGCGCAGTAACCGGCTGAAAATGGAAGGTCACCGGCAGGAGCATGGCGATCGTGGCCACGGGCCCGAGTCCAGGGAGCACTCCGATCAGCGTGCCAAGCACGACCCCGATAAAACAGTAAAAAAGATTGGCCAGCGAAAGCGCAGTGCTGAAACCGAGCGAGAGATTTCCCAGAATTTCCATGGTGTCCTCTTACATTCCGAACCAGGGGCCGATGATGGAAAACGGCAGGCCTAGTCCTTTGACAAAGACCAGGGTACTGAAGGCACTGGTCAGGATGGCCAGCAACAGTGCCGTTTTGATCTTGAACTTATCGCTCGCCCAAGCGCTTATCAGCACCAGGAGTATCAACGAGGGTACCAGGCCGGCGCCGCGCACCAGCACGCCGAACAGCACGACGCTGCCGAGCACGAGCACGATTTCCTTCCAGGAGATCGACTTGATCCGCTCACCTTCGCGGGTAAAAGCCCGGATCATCGAAATGACGCCGACCAGGACGAGCAGTCCGCCCAGTATGGTCGGAAAGTAGCCCGGCCCCATGCGTACGCTCGTCCCAAAGTTGTAATTTCGGGCAATCAGGATCGCGCCGATACCGATCACGGCGTACATCAGGCCGGCGTAAAAATCCTTGGGGTGTCTGATCAACGAACTCATATAAGGCCCTCAATTCGCCGTTCGCGTACCGACTGGAACCCGGCTGCATGCAAGCCGGTTCCAGTGGTCTGATTGTGTTGTTGACAGCTGCGAATACGGCGGAACAAATCAATCTAGCGTGATTTTGCCGACCTCAATCACCGTCTTCCACTTGGCCAGTTCGGCCTGCAGGAACTTGGCGAATTCCTCCGGCGTCGACGCCGTGACTTCGAATCCCGGGTCGGTCAGTTTCTTCGCAGTTTCCGGGTCCTTGAGGGCGGCCATCATCGCAGCGTGAATCGTATTCTTCACGTCGGCCGGCAATCCCTTCGGCGCGGCAAGCGCCTGCCAGGAAGTCACCACGACGTCCTTGTGGCCGAGTTCGACCATCGTCGGAACGTCGGGCAGCAGCGCCGCGCGCTTCTCGCTGGTCACCGCCAGTGCCTTCAGCTTGCCGGCCTTGATGTGGCCGATGACGTTGTTCAGGTTCTGGAACGAAACTTCGGCGTGGCCGGCGACCAGGTCGGCGATGGCCGGACCACCGCCCTTGTACGGGACGTGGATGCCGGTGGTGCCGGTGGACATCCAGAACAGTGCGGCCGTCAGGTGGTCGGAGGAACCCGCGCCCGAGGACGGAAAGGTGACCTTGTTGGGCTTCTGCTTGAGATACTCGACCAGTTCCTTGACGTCCTTGGCCGGGACGCTCGGGTTAATAACTAGGACGTTCGGCGACTTGACGGCAACCGTCAGCAGATCGAAATCCTTGGCCGGATCGTAAGCCAGGTTCTTCTGCAGGAAGGGATTGGACGCCCAGACACCGATCGAAGCGCACAGGATGGTGTAGCCGTCAGGCGCCGATCGCTTGACCTGGGCGGCGCCGATGGCGCCGGTGGCTCCCGGCTTGTTTTCAACGATAACCGGCTGCCCGAGCTTCTCCGACATCTTCTGCGTCATGATACGCGCCACCATGTCGGTCGATCCGCCGGGCGGGAACGGCACGATGATGGTCACCGGCTTGTCCGGATACGCCGCGTGTGCTCCTGCCGACATGACAAGCCCTGCCAGCAGGGCCATGATTGTCTTTTTCAAGGTGTTGCTCCTCTCTAGTAAAAATCCCGCTCGTCTCAAGCGCATCCTCGGGATACAAGATGCACCCTTTCCCGTGTTCAGTGCTGTGCACGGCATGATGAACTGTTACACGAATTTGTCGCGCAGCGCTTGCGTAGCACCCCGGAAGACGCCCAGATCGCTGCCAACGGCAACGAAGGTCGCGCCCATTTCGATGTAACGACGGGCATCGGCTTC
>CAIVZW010000255.1 GCA_903910495.1 uncultured beta proteobacterium | reverse complement strand
TGAAGCGCTCGCGTAGCTCTGCAAGTTTGTCGCAGGTCGCCTGCATGCTCTCTTCCTTGCGGAAGATGCCGCAACCGTCTTCCATGCTCTTCGCCATTTCCTTGCGGATAACCGAGATTCTCTCGCTTCCGCCGGTCTTGGTTTTCAGTGCCACGACGCGCTGCTCAATGGCTTGCGCCTGCTTGAGCAGGTTAGCCGAATTGCCGGGAGTGACCGATTTGGCATAGTTGGCTGCTTCGTCTCCGGCCAGTTTGCCGAACACGACAATTTCAGTGAGCGAGTTCGAGCCCAGTCGGTTGGCACCGTGAATACCGACGCTGGAGCATTCGCCGATGGCGTAAAGACCAGGCAGTGATGAGGCGCACTTGCCGTCGACCTTGATGCCGCCCATGGTGTAGTGCACCCCGGCGCGCACCGGAATCATTTCCTTGGCCGGGTCGATGCCCATGAAGGTTTCGGCCATTTCGTAAATCAGCGGCAGGCGCTCACGCAGCCTGGCTTCCCCGAGGTGACGCAGGTCAAGGTGAACCACCGAGCCGAGAATCGGGTGTTCGATGGTGCGTCCCTTTTGCTGCTCGTACCAGAAGGCCTGACTGAGGCGGTCGCGCGGACCGAGTTCCATGTACTTGTTCTTCGGCTGATCCTGTAGTGGGCCGAGACCGTAGTCCTGCAGGTAGCGGTAGCCATCCTTGTTGACCAGAAACCCGCCTTCGCCGCGGCAAGCTTCGGTAAACAGCAGGCCAGTAATCGGCATGCAGGTCGGGTGATACTGCACGAATTCCATGTCGCGCAAGGCCACGCCGTGACGGTACGCCAGCGCCATGCCATCGCCGGTGACGATGCCGCCAAGGGTACTCTCGCGGAAGACGCGTCCCGCACCACCGGTGGCGATGATGACGGACTTGCCTTCGATCATCATCAATTCGCCGGTGCCCATTTCGATCGCCACGATGCCCTGGCAGCGGCCGTCTTCTTCAAGCAGGTCGATGCAGAAATGTTCGTCAAAACGCTTGATCGACGGGTACTTGATCGAGGTCTGGAACAGGGTGTGCAGGATATGGAAGCCGGACTTGTCGGCAGCGAACCAGGTACGCTCGATCTTCATGCCGCCGAAGGCACGCACATTGACGTGACCATCTTCGGTACGGCTCCACGGGCATCCCCAGTGCTCAAGCTGGGTCAACTCAACTGGCGCCTGCTTGACGAAGTATTCGACGACGTCCTGTTCGCACAGCCAGTCACCACCACCCACTGTATCGTGGAAATGGTAATCGAGACTGTCGGTTGGCTTCTTGACGCCAGCGGCGCCACCTTCAGCCGCCACCGTGTGGCTGCGCATCGGATAAACCTTGGAAACAAGAGCGATCTTTAACGACGGATCAGACTCTGCCACGGCGATGGCCGCGCGCAAGCCGGCTCCGCCACCTCCTACAATTACTACATCAGCCTTGAAAATTTCCACGCCCAATCCTTTCTCGCTTTACGCGAATTCAGCTACGACCAGCGCAAATTAAACCCCGGCAGAACAAACACTGACGGCGCTTGATGCTAAACAACCTAGAATTATCGCGTTATTTTCATTTTCCGGCAACTTTTGGTGGAGCCTAGTGTCGTTAATGGACTCTCTGGCAAGCGAAACCGCACGACTGATTTCAGCCCATGACATGCTGATCAGCTAGCCTTTCCCGGCCGGGTACGCTGCAAAATACCCTTGCATGGAATGGCCTATCGACTGCAGCGAGCTGATCGTGGTTGCTTCTGCCACCTCGTTGAATGGAAGCTCTCGCAATTCAGCGAAAACCTGAGCGATGCCCAATAGTTCGACCGGGCTATTCCGTACGCCCGTGAGCCAGAATGGACGGATGTCGGGGGCATCCGTCTCAAGGACAATCGTCTCCAGCGGAAGCGTGGCAGCAAGTTGTCGAATACGTACCGAGCCAGGATAGGTCATGGC
>CAIVZW010000254.1 GCA_903910495.1 uncultured beta proteobacterium | reverse complement strand
TTGATCACGCTCTGTACGGCGAAGATGACTTTGTCGCGGATGTCTTTCTTGACTTTGTAGCCGGCTTCGTCCTTGGTGAAGAAGCGGTGCAGGCGCTCCGGCGAGATGTCCTGGGCAATGTTGGGCGGGTAGCGGCCGGCGCGCGCCGTGGCGATGGCGTCGTCGTCAAGGTCGGTGGCGTAGATCTGGATACTCAGCTCCGGTTCGTTCCGGGCGTCAAGCTCGTCTTGCAGTTCCTGCAGGATGATGGCGATCGAGTAGGCTTCTTCGCCACTGGCGCAGCCGGCTACCCAGACACGAAAGACGTAGCCGGCCGGCTTGCCGGCCAGCAGCGGCGGCAGGATGCTGTCCTTGAGCGCAATGAAGGACTCGGGATCACGGAAGAAACTGGTGACGTTGATCAGCAGTTCTTTGAACAGCTTTTGCGTTTCGCCGGGGTTCTGCTTGAGAAAGCGTGCATAGACCGCCGGATCTTCGATGTTGTGTTGCGCCATGCGCCGCTCGATGCGCCGGCCAATGGTGCTCTTCTTGTACAGGGAGAAGTCGTGTCCGGTGCTGCTGCGCAGTTGCAGCAGGATCTGGTTGATGCCGTTGATGGCCTTTTCCGGGCGCAGCGTCGGGACGATCTGGCGGAAGGCGCTCGGCCGGGTGACTTCGAGCAGCATGGCCGGCATTTCTTCTACGGGCAGGATGTGGGTGGCGTAACCGGCATTGATCGCGCTTTGCGGCATCCCGTCATATTTGGCGGTGGCCGGTTCCTGGACCATGCATACGCCGCCGGCCCCATGTACGGCGCGCAGGCCGAGCGTGCCGTCGGTGGCGGTGCCGGAGAGGATGATGCCGATCGCCCGTTCGCCCTGGTCTTCGGCCAGAGAACGCAGGAAGGCGTCAATCGGCATGCGTTGCCCGCGTGCCAGTTCGGGCATGGACAGGTGCAGCGCGCCGTGGAGCAGGAGCATCTCGCGGTTGGGCGGGATGACGTAGACGTGATCAGGAACCACGACGTCCTGGTCCTGCGCCTGCACCACCGGCATGGCGGTGGTGCGCTGCAGGATCTCGCAGAGCAGGCTTTCGTGACCGGGGTCAAGGTGCGGTACCAGAACAAAGGCCATGCCGGTATCGACCGGACAGGTACGGAAAAATACTTCGTAAGCTTCCAGTCCACCGGCAGAGGCGCCTATGCCGATGATCGGGAAGTGCGTGTCGGGGGGAGGGGCTGCCACCGCTTCAGGCTCGGCTTTTATTGCGGGTTTTTTGCTGGCCATGAACAGTCCTTTGTCGATGCTTGCATCCCTGACATCCTACACCCCGCCCGGAGGGCGATGAGGCAATGTTTCCGCCCTGCTGTTAGCACGACGGCGCGGTCATTTTACTTTTTGCGCCGGGATTACCGTGCTCCGCGGTGAAACGGTCATCAACACGCTCGCTTTGGCGCCGAGCAGGGATCCTGCCGAAATTTCAATGGTTGCGGTGCGGTCATTTTTTACGAACACCAGGATGCTGTTTTTCGACTGAGTCGAGGAGACCATTGTCCAGCCGGCCGGAGGGTATTGATCGCGAAAGAAAGCGAAGGTCTCTGTCGGGCCCTGGGCGGCAACCAGGGCAACCCGCCCGGCCCAGCCCTCTCCGCTGCCCAGAATCAGCGAATTATCGCTGTCAATCCTGGCCCCGCGCGGCAAGGGCATATCGCCGAGCAGCTTGACCTGTCCCTTCTCAATCTCTTTTAAATCCTCGGCTGCGGGATTGGGCAGCGTCGAGCAGGCGGTGAGCAGAACGGCGGCGAAAAGGGCTCCCGTTCCTGCGCCAATGAGCCCGAGCTTACTGAAGAGCCAGCGTTGAATACACATAAAGGTCATCCATCCTCACAGAGTAACGTTAGTGTCAAGAGTCTGCAGTTGCTAGCGGGAAGCGCAAGGCGACGGAAGTCCCCTGCCCCATCTGACTCTCTATCGTGATGCCGCCATGATGCCGTTCGACGATTTCCTTGGTAATACACATTCCCAGCCCTGTTCCCGGGATACTCCCTGAGCTGTCGGCACGATAGAAGCGCTGATAAATGCATTCAAGTTGCTGCGCAGTCATGCCAATCCCCTGGTCGAGAATGTGGATGGTGGCCATGAGGGGCGAGTCTCCGCGCCGGGCATCGCCGGCAGCGTCAGCAACAGGACTTTCGAGACGGACGCTGACCTGCCCCTCTTCCGGTGAATATTTGTAGGCGTTGGAGAGCACATTGAGCAGCGCCTGCTCTACTTTTTGCTCGTCGGCCATGATGAACACCGGCGTATCCGGCATCTCCAGCACCGGCGACGCACGCCGCGCAGGCAACTTGAATCCGCTCAGCACGCGACCGATCAGCGCTTGCACATGCGCTGGCTTGAACACGAAATCCTTGGTCAGACCCGCCTCGATGCGGGAGAGGTCAAGCAGATCGTTGAGGATGGAGACAATCAGTTCGGACTGCCGCAGAATGATGCTCAGAATCTCCTGACGCTGGTCCTTAGCCAAATCCCGGGTAAGCAACATTTCGGTGAAGCCATAGATGCTGGTCATCGGGGTACGCAGTTCGTGTGCCGCCGTGGATAGAAACTCGCTCTTCATCCGCTCCACTGCGCTTTCGAAGGTCGCCTCGCGGAAATAAAGGATCTGTGAAATGACCTCGCCTTCACCTTCGCTCAGAGCGATTTCGAGAATACGTTTTGAGGACAGTTCGATGCGCACCCGTTTTGCGGACGGGGCAATCTCAGCTAGTGCGCGCAAGGCCGGCACCCTTGGGCAGCCCGCGGGGATGGAGCAAAGCTGGCCCAGCAAATCCGCAAAGTCCTGTTCGTCCAGACCCTCGATCTGAGCCAGAGCAAGCCCGGTCAGTCTGGCGAACGCCGGGTTGGCGTATTTCACCCGTCGCCGCTTGTCGAATGAGACAACGCCGTCCGGGCTCAAGTCAGAAATGGCGTTGAGCAGTTCATTCTGATCCTGCAACTTTTCTTCCATCATCTTGCGCTGATTCGTGCTGGCAAGCGATCCGGTGACACGCGTTGCGACGCCTGCTGCATCGAACTGGGCCCGGCCGCGGGCGAGAACCCATTTGTAGCGTCCATCCTTGCAGCGCAGGCGATGCTCGTTCATGTAGAATCCGGATTCCCCGCGCAGGTGCCGTTGTAATTCGCCCATGGCCTGCTCAAGGTCATCCGGATGAATCCGTGAGCGCCACTCATGCGCGTGGCTGGCCAACTCGGCGTCAGCATAGCCAAGTATCGACTTCCAGCGTGCGGACAAGAACATCGCGTCCGTCTGCGGGATCCAGTCCCAGATGCCGTCATTGGCCCCGCTCACCGCCAGTTGCCAGCGCTCCTCGCTAAGATGCAGCGCCTGCTCCAGCACCTTGCGCTGCTCAATTTCCTTTGCCAGTTCGTGGTTGCGGATTTCCACCCGCAGGCGTTCCTGTTCAGTTACATGCAGCGTTTCCTGCAGGCGTTCCGCGTTCCGGCGCTGTTGGTCGAACCTGAAAGAGAAGAGCAGGAGGAGCAGGGGGAAGCCGGCGATTAACAGAATAACGACGAAGGGAATGTGGCTCAGCGCCAGTTGACCGGGAATGAGCGTCACGATGCTGAGCGGAAATCCCGGCACGCTGGTCCTGAGCACCAGATTATCGGGAAACAACAACTCCGCCGCGTCCAAGCCGGCGATCTCGGCCAACGCTTGCAAGGAATTTTCCGGAAGAGCGGCGATCACTGTGGCGCTTTGTGCGCTGAGCGAGCCGCTGACGTACAGCCACTCACCTGCGGCCGACAGCAATAACTCGTTGTAGCCGCCCGCAATCTGCTGCGCCATCAGGTGGCGATGCATGGCCTGGAGCGGTACGGCCAGCATCACCCAGCCTTCCATACGGTTTTTGAAACGCACCGCGATCACGATATGCACGAGATTGTGGCCCGGATCAAAGGACAGGACGTCGGCCTCACCCACGCCGTCAGGCAAAGTCAACGGGGCGGCCTGCGCATCGGTGTCGGCGAGAAGTTCGCCATCCTGTGCGAAGTAGGCGATCCGGGGGGGGGCGGTGCCCCAGTGCTTAGCATCCTGCACGGCCCGCTCCGAAAATCGCAGTCTGATGGTCTCCAGTGCGTAATTCAGGCCATAACGCGGCGACATGCCCAGATCGCGATTGGTCAGGTAGTTACGGATTTCGTCAAAATTCGCATAATCATGGGCGCTTTCGTTCAGCCCCTGTACCGAGTCAGCGAGCGCCATCGCCCGGCGCTTGGCGTCCAGGGTCAGGAAGTCTTTGTGCTGCTCTCCTTTCTGCCGCTCGATGCTGATCGTATAGCCGAACAACAGCAGCGAAAAGAGGCAGAAGGCGAACGCCATGAACAGCGGCCACCGGCTGAGGATTCGACCGCCAAACGACGACAGGGCGAGGCGCATTTATTGCGTCCGGGCGAAAATCGCGGGAAAGTAACTCTCCTTACCGAGGCCATACTGGCGCACGACATCCTTGCCTGACCGGTCACGGATGAGGGCGTAAAAGTACGCCTGGAGCGGGGTATCGGGGACGGCGGGGCGATTGACGAGCACCGCCCTGAGATGAAGACCGACGGTTCCGCGCACCAGGCTCATACCGGGTCCGGTAGCGTGAAAATTGGCACCACCGGGTCCGGCGCAATCCTGGAGCGCGCCAGCCGCGGCTTAATACTTGTACGGGGCGGAGAACTCTCATTGAGGCTCTCCGCTTGTGCCTTCTCGTGATCAGCCAAGGGGTGATGCACGCCAGAAAACGGGGCGCCGGCACTGACCATGACCAGCGGCTCAGGCAGGACGGGCACCGGCGTCGCGTCGCCTGCGCAATCATTGAGCACAGGGGCTTCGGAGCGGGGGAGCTTGAGCAGTTCGTTGAGCGATGAGGCCATCAGTTCGGATTGCTTGAAAATGAGCGACAGGAACTCCTGACGGCCGGCGTCATCAAGCGCCTGAAGCATCGTATCAACCCGGGGTTCAAGGCCCTCGTAAGACTCGGCGAAGCGCTCAACTCTGCTATTGAAGGCACCGGCAAGTCGATCAAACTCGCTGTCGCCACGCAAGGGGATGGCCGCGGCCGGGTGGCCGGTAGCGGTCATCGACTCGGCCGCGGCGATCAGTTTATGCGTCGGCGCCAAAAGCAGGTGGGTGGAGAAGCGGGCGATGAGCAGCGCGGCCAGGGCCAGTAAAGCCAGGGCCGAGAGACAGGCAACGAGCAGATAGTCGAGGCTTTTCAGCGCCCGATCCCTGGCGCTGAATGCCGAATATGTCAGCCCGAGACCAGCCAGCGGCGGCGGCAGATCAAGCGCTGCCCTGGCCTCCAGCACCGCCGTGTCGGGCCGTCTGCCGGAAAGACGGGTTCCGTCGCGGTCGAGCATGGCGCTGCCGGCCTCGAGATCCGTCAGTCCG
>CAIVZW010000253.1 GCA_903910495.1 uncultured beta proteobacterium | reverse complement strand
CGCAGCGAAATGGCTTTACGGCCGTTCAGCCCGGCATGTGGTAACCACCGGCGAATCCTTGCGGCAAGCGCTGATCCGCGACCTTGGGTTGCTGCCCGAACGGGTGACCTCGGTACCGACCGGAATTGATCCCGCACGCTTTGCGCCCGGCGACAAGACGGCAGTACGCCAGGCGCTGAATCTTGACCTAAACCGTCACTATCTGGGCATCGTCGCCACGCTGCGCAGCTGGAAGGGTCACCTTTACCTGCTTGAAGCCTTCGCCAAACTCGATCTTCCGGACTGGACGCTGCTGATCGTTGGTGAAGGGCCGATGCTGGAAAACATCAAGGGAAAAATTGCCGGATTGGGTCTTCAGCAGCGCGTCATCATGGTCGGGCAACAAACCGATCCGGAAGTCTGGATGCGCGCCCTCGATATTTTCTGTCTGCCGTCCTACGCCAATGAAGGCGTCCCGCAATCGGTCATGCAGGCGATGCTGACCGGATTGCCGATTGTTACCACACCGGTCGGTGCGATTCTTGAGGCTGTCAGTGACGAAGAAAGTGCGCTGGTTGTACAGCCGCGGAATGTCGAAGCCTTATCCGCAGCCATTGGACGTCTGATTGGTGACGAAGCATTGGCGCAACGTCTTGGAGAAACCGCCCAAGCGAAAGCGAAGGCAAGTTTCTCACAAGAAAGAATGCTGGATCGGATGGAAGCCATTTTCTCGATGGTGACAAGATGAAAATGCCCGACTGGACGATCTTCTCGGACGACCCAAACGACGCCATAGCCAAAGCGGCTGTTTCCGCCTGGCTCCCAAGCGCGCGAAGAATCCACGATGATACCGATGTGTTGGGCTTTATCCTGCCGCGAGTAGCGGGCAAGAAAGTCCTGGATATCGGCATCGTCGAACACAGCGCAAATTATATTGACCGGCCCAATTGGCGACATGGGCGTATAGCCGCTGTGGCTGCTCACTGTCTTGGGATCGATATTCTCGAACCTCTGCTTGATGAACTGCGTCATCGAGGCTTCAATACACGCTGTGTTGACGCCACTTCGGACATTGACATGGGGGAGCGTTACGAAGTGATCTTCATTGGAGATGTGATTGAACACGTCAACAATCCAACCGCCCTCCTTTCGTTTGCCGAGCGGCATTTAGCCTCCGAAGGAAGGCTCTATGTAACGACGCCGAACCCATTCAGCCGGAAATTTTTAAGACAATTTCATCGCCAACACGGCAGTCTGGTTGGCAACCTCGACCATGTTGCATGGATAACACCAACTCAGGCCATGGAACTTGCACGTCGCGCGGGGCTAAACATGGTGGCTTATCATCTGGTGAAAAAATTCACGCCGATGTCTCGCAAGCTAAAGGCACTCGCTTGGCGCTTTCAGGCGCCTGAATACAGTTTTCCAGATTATGTTTATGAATTCTCAAGAAAAGATTGATGTTCCTCGCCGCATTCTGTACATCAATGTATCGCGCATCGGCGATACATTGCTGGCAACACCCGCAGTCAGGGCGGTTGCTGCTGCTTTTCCCGAAGCCGAAATCACTCTTCTCGGGCATCCAAAGCGCTATGAAATTCTGCAAAACCTCCATTTCGTTCGCCGGGTTGGAAGTATCTCGAAATATAGCGCCACCTGGCGTGGCTGGCTGCAGCGACAACGCTACGATCTTGCCTTCGTACATGGTTATGACCAGGAAATTCTAGCCTACGCTCTGCGTGTTGCGCATCATGTAATCGCTTTTCGTCAACCCAATGCGGCGCTTGACGCACGCCTGTTTCGTGCCGTCGATTATCCTGCCATGCAGACAGAACACGCGGTTCTTGTACAGATGCGGTTGCCGAAAGCTCTTGATATTCCCCATGCGGGTCTGCACCTAGCCTATCAGGTAACGGAAGATGAAACGCAGTGGGCACGGGAACAACTGGACCGTTTGTCACTGACAGCAAATGCCACCCTGATTGGATTACAAGTGGCATCATTTCCCACCAAGGCCTATCGTGACTGGCCGATTGAACATTTTCTGGCATTGACGGACCGGATCCGGGCTCAGTGGCCACTCGCACACTTCCTCATTTTTGGTGGCGGCGAAGAAAAGGCAAGAACCCGACAACTCGCCGAGCATCTGGGCAAGACGGGCACGCTGTATGCCGGTCATTTAACACTTCGCCAGACAGCTGCATTGATGAACAAAGTGGATCTTTATATTGGTGTTGATACTGGACCCACTCACATCATGGGAGCTCTGCATCGTCCCATGATCGCCCTCTATCACGGGTATTCGCCCAGCCGAGTGCTGAAACCGCTCGATCACCCGTGCCTTGCTGTCATCGACCATCCACAGGCGGACAGGGGAGCGACTCCCGAAACCCCGATGGCAGAAATTAGCGTCGAGAGTGTCTGGCAACAGGTCCAGATAATGCTAAACAGGTCATTTTCGGAGAATGTCTGATGCTACGGATATTGCACCTGATTACAACAATGCCGGTGGGAGGGGCTGAAAACCTTATATTGACCACGATAAGTCATCTGGACCCTACCAGGTTTTCTTCAGTTCTTTGTTGCATTCAGAGCAAGGGGCTGCTGGGTGACGAAGCCGTAAGTTCAGGGTTTCAGGTCATCGCACTGGATCGGATGAAGCGGAAGCGTTTCGATCATCAGGCCGTGGAAGAAATTGCTACGGTCATTCGTCGTGAACATATTGATATCGTCCATTGCCACCTGTATCACGCAGCCCTCTATGGCCGCCTTGCCGCCGAGCGGACAGGAGTTTCCAGCGTTGTAACCGTACATAACGTTTATTCGCGACCCAAATGGCACCGCCGATTGATTAATTGGTGGCTTGGCCGTCACACGGCAAGAATCATTGGTGTCTCACAACCGGTTGGCAATGATGTATTACGTTATGATCGTATTGCGCCAGAAAAGCTTATGGTCATACCCAACGGCATTGACCTAGCGCCAATGCTCCAGATGCTCGATCGCGAAACGGCAAAAATAAGGCTCGGCCTGTCGGCAGGCGCACCGATAATTGGTTGTATCGGACGCCTTGAAAGTCAGAAGGGACATCGCTTTCTGCTGGAAGTGCTGTCCATGCTCAGGAACGAACGTGGTGATTGTCCTCATCTAGTTATAGTTGGTACGGGAAGCGAACTGGGCAATATTCGTCAAGGTATTGAACGCATGCATCTGGAGGATCGTGTTCACCTCCTGGGAACGCGCAGGGACATTCCAGAAATACTAGCTGCACTGGATATT
>CAIVZW010000252.1 GCA_903910495.1 uncultured beta proteobacterium | reverse complement strand
CGCCATTGATGATGTTCATCATCGGCACCGGCATCTGCATCGGACCCGAGCCGCCGAAATAACGATAGAGCGGCAAACCGGACTCTTCCGCGGCGGCCTTGGCCACGGCCATCGACACGGCCAGCATGGCGTTGGCCCCGAGGCGGGATTTGTTCTCGGTCCCGTCGAGATGGATCAGGGTCTGATCGATGAACGCCTGCTCCTGTGCATCAAGACCAATAATCGCTTCAGCAATCTCGGTATTGACGTTCTCAACGGCCTGCATGACGCCCTTGCCGAGATAGCGGGTGGCATCACCGTCGCGCAGTTCAATGGCTTCACGCGATCCCGTGGAGGCGCCGGAAGGCACTGCCGCACGACCCATGACACCGGATTCAAGCAACACATCGCATTCGACAGTGGGGTTTCCACGTGAATCAAGGATTTCGCGTGCAACGACATCAACGACAGAGCTCATAAGTTTTCCTTTATCTCAAAGATACGTGCTGCAAATCCCGAACAATCATATACGCCGGATTATCGCATTTCCTCAAACCCTGCGCTCTTGACCAGCCGATCAAGCGATACCAGTGTGCCCAGCAAACTTTCCATGCGCTCCAGTGGCCAGCTGTTGGGCCCATCGGACAATGCTTTTTCCGGACACGGATGAGTCTCCATGAACAGGCCGGCGATACCCACCGCCACTGCCGCGCGCGCCAGAACCGGAACGAACTCGCGCTGACCGCCGGAAACGGTGCCCTGCCCGCCCGGCAACTGCACCGAATGCGTTGCGTCGAACACCACCGGACACGCCGTCTCGCGCATGATGGCCAGCGAGCGCATGTCGGAAACGAGATTGTTGTAGCCAAAGGAGGCGCCGCGCTCGCAAACCATGATGTTGTCGGCACCGGCATTGGCTTCCCTGGCTTTGGCCACAACATGCTTCATGTCGCCCGGTGCAAGAAACTGGCCTTTCTTGATATTCACCGGTTTGCCGCAGGACGCCACGGCGTGGATGAAATCGGTTTGCCGGCACAAGAAAGCCGGCGTCTGCAGCACATCGACAACGGACGCGACGACGGCAATATCTTCCTCTGTATGCACATCGGTCAGCACCGGTACGCCGATCTGGCGACGAACTTCAGCCAGGATATGCAGGCCGCCTTCGACACCGGGGCCGCGCGCCGACTTGCCGGAACTGCGGTTAGCCTTGTCGTAGGAGGCCTTGAAAATATATGGAATACCGAGACGGACGCAAATTTCCTTCATCTGTCCGGCGACATCGACACAAAGCTCCAATGACTCGGCCGTACACGGACCGGCGATCAGGAATAAGGGCTTATCCAGCCCGATGTCGAAATCGCACAGCCTCATGCCCTGGCCTTGGCGTCAATGGCTGCCTGGACAAAAGACGTGAACAGGGGATGCCCGTTACGCGGTGACGAGGTAAATTCCGGATGGAACTGGCAACCGACAAACCACGGATGCGTCGTTCTCGGCAACTCGACCATCTCGCACAGGTTGGTTCCGGGGGCACGCCCGGCAACGATCAAGCCTGTGGCTTCAAGTTCACCGAGCAGGGTATTGTTAACCTCATAACGGTGACGGTGTCTCTCGACAATCTCGGTCTTGCCATAGATCTCGCGCGCCAGCGTGCCTTCTTCAAGTTTGCATACCTGGCCGCCAAGACGCATGGTGCCCCCAAGATCGGAGTTCTCGTCACGTTTCTCGACCTTGCCCGAAACGTCCTGCCACTCGGTAATCAGGCCGATGACCGGGTAAGGCGATTCTTTTTCGAACTCGGTGCTGTGCGCGCCAGCCATGCCGACTACATTACGGGCATATTCAACAACGGCGAGCTGCATGCCGAGACAAATCCCCAGATACGGTACCTTGTTTTCACGCGCGAAACGGATCGCCGCAATCTTGCCTTCCGTACCGCGACGTCCGAAACCGCCGGGAACCAGAATGGCGTCCATGTCTTTCAAGGCATCGCTGCCATTGCTCTCGATCTGCTCGGAATCCATGTAGTGGATCCTGACCTTGCTGCGCGTGTAAATCCCGGCGTGAACCAGTGCTTCAGTCAGCGACTTGTAGGATTCTGTCAGATCGACATACTTGCCGACAAAAGCAATCTTGACCTCATGTTCCGGGTGCTCAAGCGAAAAGACAAGATTCTTCCAGACCGTCAGATCAGCCGCCCTGGCCAGAATATTGAGCTTGTGACAGACGATTTCATCCAGCATCTGATCGTGCAGCATGGCAGGGATCTTGTAAATCGAATCCGAGTCGAGCACCTCGATGACCGCCTCGCGCTGCACGTTACAGAAGAGTGCGATCTTTGCTTTTTCGTCTTCAGGAATGTGGCGGTCCGCGCGACACAGCAGCACATCCGGCTGGATACCGATTTCGCGAAGTTCCTTGACTGAATGCTGCGTCGGTTTGGTCTTGAGTTCACCGGCGGTCGGGATGTAAGGCAGCAGGGTGAGATGGATGTAGCAGGCATTGCTGCGCCCTTCCTGCAAACCAATCTGGCGGATGGCTTCGAGGAAAGGCAGCGACTCGATGTCACCCACAGTGCCGCCGACTTCGACGATGGCCACGTCGGAACCTTCGGCACCACGCCGGATGTGCGCCTTGATCTCGTCGGTGATGTGCGGAATGACCTGTACCGTCTTGCCCAGATATTCCCCGCGCCGCTCCTTCTTGATCACCGTTTCATAAATCTGCCCGGTAGTGAAGTTGTTGCGCTTGCCCATCTTGGCACTGGTAAAGCGCTCGTAGTGGCCCAGGTCAAGGTCGGTTTCGGCACCATCTTCGGTGACGAAGACTTCACCGTGCTGGAACGGACTCATTGTTCCGGGATCGACGTTGATATAGGGGTCAAGCTTGAGATGGGTAATCTTGATGCTGCGGGATTCAAGAATCGCACCCAGGGATGCGGCGGCGATGCCCTTGCCGATGGAGGACACCACACCGCCAGTAACGAAGACGTATTTTGTCATGGAGATATCTGCAGCGGGAAAGTCGAATTGTAGCCGAAAAACAGGAAGTGCTATAAGCACCCGGGAAGGGAACTGGAACTGCTTACCCCGCTGTTGAAGCTACAATCGTTTATGATTGGAAGAATAATCCGGTTATTCGTGACACCGAGGTGCCTATGAGCCAAAGAAACTCTTTTTCCTGCCCCGAAATTTTGACGCACTGCCCCGGAAGAATTTTCCGCATGCTGGCATTTGTTTTTCTGGGAGCACTTGCGCTAAGCATCGCCGCATGCAACAAGCCCGCTGAAACGACCAGCCCCTCAGTCAAGAGCGAAACACCGCCAGTAGTCGAGTCCGCTATCACCAAAGCCGCCATTCAGGGCGACCTGGCCGAGATCAAGACACTGCTTGAAACCGGCGCAGACATTAACGCAAGAGATGCTCTGGGCAGAACCCCGCTGCACATGGCCGCGTTCTACGGACGTACGACAACCAGCGAATTCCTGATCGCCAATGGCGCGCATATCAATGCCAAAGACCGGGTCGGCATGACCCCCCTGCATATTGCGGTGATCTCGGGCGGCAGACAGGAAGTCGAGTTGTTGCTGGACAAGAAAGCCGACATCAAAGCCAAATCGGATGTCGGGCAGACAGCGCTGCACTTGTCAGCGGCAACCGGACAGCCCAAGCTCTCGAAGTTCCTGATCGAGCGGGGAGCAGACCCCCAGAGCAAAGACGTTGATGGCAAGACGCCCCTGTTCTACGCAGTGCAGAACAAGCACCCGCAAACAAGCGCCCTGCTCAAGCAGTACACTACCAAGGACTGACCGCCCTGCAGGCCGGTGAAATCCCGAGTTGTGTTTGATGCCAAAGAGGAACATTTCAATGGCGAGTGCAGTTTCACCGCCTGATAATCACATCGCCTCGCCACCACGAATCAGGCCAACGGCAATGCCTTCAATCGCCACCGGCTGATCGCGTGTATCGACAATGATCGGTGCAAAATCGGGATTCTCGGCAATCAGTTCGACAATGCTGCCATGCTGTCGAAAGCGCTTGACCGTAACATCATCATCGATCCGGGCAACGACGATCTGTCCGTTGCGTGCCTCGCTGCTGCGATGTACCGCCAGCAGGTCACCATCCAGAATGCCGGCATTGATCATCGACAGACCGCGAACGCGCAGCAGAAAATCGGCGCGCGGCTTGAACAGAGTGGCATCGAGCGCATATCGACCCTGCACATTCTCCACCGCCAGGATCGGACTACCGGCCGCCACGCTGCCAATCAGCGGCAAGCCAAGCTGCTCGACAAGCCGGATGCCGCGTGCCGATCCGGGCTCAAGAACGATGATCCCCTTCTTGGCCAGCGCCTTCAGATGTTCTTCCGCCGCATTGTGTGAAGCAAAACCAAAAGCGTTGGCGATTTCTGCACGCGTTGGTGGCGCACCAAGAACCTCAAGCGTACTGCGGATAAAATCGAGTATTTCCTGTTGGCGCGGGGTAAGTTTGATCATGGCCGTGGCCTCCTGTTCGAATACTGTATTTTTATACAGCAATCCATGGAAAAGCAAGCTAAAACGACAAATAAATTCCAAACCCGGAAAAAATAGAGCAAGCTCCTCACATTCGGGAAATAACCAAGGCAGTAGCATCCCGCTGGAAATCCTGACCAATCTCTGCTTTACTTCACTGCATGAGCGATGTCTTTCACTACCTTACCAGCGACGATCTGCGACTTCTGGCCGAGAAAGCGAAGCAGGTCAATTATGCCGCCGGTGAAATTATCCTGAGCGAGGGCCACGAGGCGAAGGGCATATTCGTCCTGCGCTCGGGTCGGGTAAAAATTGAAAAACGATTTTCGGAACCATCGCATACGATCACGACACTCGGACCCGGAGAAGTCTTCGGGGAGGTTTCATTCATCGACAGCCAACTGGCCAGTGCATCTGTCGTAGCCATTGAGGCATCGGAAGCCGACGTGCTCGAAAGAGCCGAAGTGTTTTCTCTGCTGGCTTCCGTGCCCGGTCTTTCGAGCCGGTTCTATCAGTCGCTGGCACTCAAACTCACGGAAAGACTGCGCGCGACAACGGACAATCTGGTCGGCCTGTAAGCACCGCAGCCTTCCGGAATACGCCGTAAAAAATCATGTCGGCGCCTGCATCGCCTGCATGATGGCTGCGGCCAGCACCACCCCGGTTTGCGCTCCAGATACCGCCAGACGGCGCTGGATAATGAAGAAGGGAACGCCGGAAACGCCCATCT
>CAIVZW010000251.1 GCA_903910495.1 uncultured beta proteobacterium | reverse complement strand
GAGCGTTTCGCAGATGGCCTTGCCGAGCCCCTTGGCTCCGCCGGTGACAATGGCAGTTTTCTGGTCGTTCATGGGTCCTCCGTTGGGTTGTAGGGTGTCGGCGCTCAGGGCAGCAGCGCAACATTTGTCATTATCCGACAAATCCGGCGACAAGGATGATGTAGTCAATAATTGTATTTCTGTATCAACTGATCTTAAAAATGGTATTTGTAATTCATGGGAAGGCAGGTCCCGGTTAGTATGGCTAGACCGTAGTTTCGTACTGAATTGAATTGGAATTTTCGGCACGATTTAAAATGCCCCGGCTTCCGGCAGCGGGATATCGAGTGCTTTGACATCACCCGATATGCCACCAGAGTTGTTGATGAAGGCCGGGATGTTGCCGCGCAGGTCGGGCAGGTGTTACAGTCCGCAAGGTTGACAAGGCTGCGGGATCGATTATCCATACAGCGGGTTATGCGGAGAGTTTTCCTCGCGCTAGCTTCGGATAGAAGACGATTTTTACTAACTCAGAAAGGCGCTGATGTGCCCGGATATTTCGATAGGGATTTGCCATGAAATACGCTCTTGAAGGAAAAGTTGCGGTAGTTACGGGGGGAGGAGGAGCAATTTGCGGCGAGATTGCGGCGAATCTTGCTTTGGAAGGCGTCAGGGTTGCCGTGTGCGATCTCTCTCTGGATAACGCGAAGCGCAAGGCGGATGGTATTGTCGCTGCCAAGGGTGTGGCGATGGCCGTCGAGTGCGATGTCACTTGCAAAGGGAGCGTGGCATCTGCAATAGAGAGGGTTGTCGCCAAATTTGGTACTGTGGATATTCTCGTTAACGGAGCGGGCGGTAGTCGCAAGGAATGTACTACCTCTCCCGAACTGGAGTTCTTTGATATAGCTCCGGAAGCGTTGACCAGCACAGTTGCGCTTAATTATATGGGCTCGGTCATTCCATCGCAGATAGTTGGACGCATCTTCGCGGAAAAGAAGGCTGGGGTTGTTTTAAACATAGCGTCGATTGCGGGCATAAGTCCGCTCACCCGGGCAATCGGATACTCGAACGGCAAGGCTGCTCTCATCAACTTCACCCAATGGCTGGCGGTGCACATGGCGCAGAACTATGCGCCGACCATTCGAGTGAACGCAATTGCTCCCGGATTCATGCTCACCGATCAGAACAGATTTCTCCTTGTTGACGAGAAGACCGGTGTGATGACTGAAAGAGCACAAAAGATACTCGCAAATGTTCCGATGAGTCGCTACGGCAACCCCGAGGAGATCGTTGGGGCGGCGCTTTGGCTTCTATCGGATGCTGCAAGCTTCGTGACCGGGGCGGTTGTACCTGTCGATGGCGGATATACCGCCTTCTCCGGCGTATAGATGAAAGGCAATAGATTATTCGTACGGCGCACTAGTTTTCACAGCCTCTCAGCAGCGGTTCGCCAGGAAGCGATCGAGATGCCCGGCAAACGCCTGCCGTTCGGATTGACTCATCGGCGGCGGCCCGCCGGTTTGTATTCCGCTGGCGCGCAGGTTGTCCATGAAATCGCGCATGTTGAGCAGTGGCCGGATATTGGCGGCCGAATACCATTCGCCGCGGTGGCTCAATACATGGACGCCTTTTTCGATCACCTCGACGGCCAGCGGCAGATCGCTGGTGATGACCAGATCACCGGCAGCGACCCGTTTGACGATCTCGTTATCGGCCACGTCAAAGCCGGCAGCGACCTGCACGCTGCGGATCAGGGGCGAGGGCGGAACGTGCAGCGTCTGGTTGGCAACCAGCGTCAGCGGAATACCGGTACGCGTTGCGGCGCGAAAGAGAATGTCCTTGATGACCTTGGGGCAGGCGTCGGCGTCGACCCAGATGTGCATCAGATCAGGCCGCGCTGGTTAAGCTCATCCTTCAGCCAGGCATAACAG
>CAIVZW010000250.1 GCA_903910495.1 uncultured beta proteobacterium | reverse complement strand
GGTCATCCGTTGCACTCACTGGAAGGAGTTTAATACCATGAAAAAGTTGCAAAAGGGTTTTACCCTGATCGAACTGATGATCGTCGTGGCGATCATCGGCATCCTGGCGGCGATTGCGATTCCGCAGTTCGGTGAATACACGCGCAAGGGCGAGGACAAGTCGGCGCAGTCGGACCTGCGCAATATCATGACGACGGCCATCGTCAAGTCGACCGATTAATCCATTCGACCGATCATTCTAGGAGAAATTCATGAAAAAGATACTCATTGCATTGGCACTGGCAACGTGTGGTTCTGTTGCCATGGCCGCAACGACCGATGTTTGTGTTGCTGGAACGGTTACCAACGTCGCCGGCGCGACCGATGGCACCAAATTTGTTCGCACTACCTTTGCTCCGACCTGCGGAGGCAATACGGTTATCGTTGCTGACGATGACGGGACCAAAGTGTGGGGTACATCGGCCTCGGTCAAGGGGCAGTCGATCTTCGGCGCTTCCACCAATGGCGGCGCGGTTACAAATTATGGTTACTGTAACTCTGGTAAGGCCTGCGGCGCTGCTGCTGCAACGAAAACCGCGATTACGGCCCAGATGGCTAGCGCTGCGACCTTGGGTAACACCTGATCAGGTCTGTGCTGAGCGACTAGTCCAAGGCGCGCCCAGTGGCGCGCCTTGGTTTTTTGACTTACGGGCTGAACCATGCTGCAGTTCTTTCTTGCTTCGTGGCGGGCCGGTTTTCGTAGCCGGGCCTTGCTGGGGTTTTTTCTCCTCGGACTGGTGCTGGTTTTCTTTGCCTATCTGACCGCTTCGTTCTCGATGCGGCAGTTGCGTACCGTGACGCTGGATGTCGGCCTGTCCGGTCTGCGTTTCTGCCTGGTGTTCATCTCGATCACACTGGTACAGGATCTCGTCGGTCGTGAAATCGAGCGCCGCTCGGTCGTGTTCTCGCTGAGTTACCCGAGTTCGCGCGCCAGCTATCTGTTCGGCCGGTTCCTCGGGGTGATCGCGCTGTCCGGCGTGGCCGCAACAATTCTCGGCTTGTTGCTGTGGATGGCCGTCATGCTGGCTGGCGGAAGCTTCGAGCAGGAACATCGTGTCGTCCTCGGCTCGGCGTACTGGATTACCGTCGGTGGTGTATGGCTCGATTCGGTCGTAGTCACCTCGTTCGTGCTGCTCGTTTGCTCCATCGCAACGACGTCACTGCTGCCGCTGGCCGCCGGTATCGCTTTTGCCCTCGCCGGCAAAGCCTTCGGCCCGCTGCTTGAGTACATCGCCCGGGGTGCGGATGGGCAGGAAGACATGGTGGCGGTCTATCAACCGCTGCTGGCCATCGCGCAATGGCTCATCCCCGACCTGTCGCGGCTTGACTGGCGATTCTGGCCGATGTACGGGGTGGCTCCCGAAATGAGTACCGTCGCTCTGGCGATCCTGATGGCTTTTCTGTATTCCGCTGCGTTGCTGGCGTTTTCGGCATGGCTGTTTTCGCGCCGCGAATTCTCATGAGCCGCTGGCGGTCGGCATGGGCTTTTTTCGCTGCGGGAGGCCTTCTCCTGGCGATTTTCGGACTCCTGTCCAGAGACCTTTCCCGGGCGCCGCGCGCGGTCGCAGGGTCCGAGTTTCTGGTCACCCTGCCGATCCTGGCGCAGGTGGCCCTGGCCGGTGGTGACCGCTATCTGGCGGCCAATCTGGCGACGTTTCGTGCGCTGGTGGCTTCGACAGCGGCGATGAGCGCAGAAGACTTTGACCTGCAGGCGAAAATACAGGCTGATGCCGCATGGCTGAATCCGGCACAGGAAGATAATTATTATATCGCTGCTGCCGTGCTTCCCTGGTACGGGCAACTGGAAGCGTCGCAGTACATTCTGCGCCGTGCTACGGATGCACGCTCTTTCGACTGGCAGCCCCCGTTCTATTACGCCTTCAATGTCTTTTATTTCCTGAAGGATCCGGCAGAAGGCGCACGCTGGTTGCGCAAGGCCGCTGAACATACCGATGTCGAAGAAAACGTGCTGGCCTTCCAGCAGATCGCGGCCGTTTGGTCGGCCAAGGGGCCCGATCTTGAGGCGGCCATAACACTGCATCGCGATTTGGTAAAAGCTACCAAGCACAGGGAGTTTGCCGCCTTCCTGGAAAAACGGGTGACGCGCCTTGAAAATTTCTTGCAAATCGAAAAAGCCGTCGCCATTTATCGCCAGAATTCGGGTAGCGTTCCAGCCGATGTCGAGGAACTGGTTCGTGCAGGTACGCTTTCGGCCATTCCGGTCGATCCGTTTGGCCTGCGTTATGTACTCGATGCGGACGGCCGCGCCAAAGCGCAGGTCGTGGCTCGCGGCACACAGGGAGGCGTCAGGTAATGGATGCGCTGGTCGTCAATGACTTGAGAAAGACTTATCCGTCGCTGTGGGGAAGACCGGCCAAGGAGGCCTTGAAGGGGATTTCGCTGAACATTCCCGTGGGTGAAACCTTCGGTTTTATCGGCCCAAACGGTGCCGGCAAGAGTACCCTGATCAAGATAATGGTCGGGGCCCTGCGGCCGACCAGCGGAGATGTCGCCTTGTTCGGCCAGGCCCCGGCTATCCCGGAAGCTCGCCGGGGCCTGGGGTTTGTTCCCGAAAATCCGAGCATGCCGGAACACCTGACGCCCTATGAAATACTGCTGATGGGGTTGCGCTTGCATCGGACGGTAATTGACTCGGATGAGCGTGCGCATTGCCGGCGCTGGCTCGAACGATTCGGACTCGCCGATGTCGCGGATAGCCCCATACGCAGCTTTTCCAAGGGGATGACGCAGCGCACGGCGCTGGCTCATGCACTGGCGATCATGCCGCGGATTCTTGTGCTGGACGAACCCTTGTCCGGTCTTGATCCGGTAGGTCGTAAAGAGGTGGTCGATATCCTTGATGAATATCGCCGCGCTGGCGGAACCCTGTTTTTCTCATCGCACGTGCTGTACGACGTCGAACGCATCGCCGACCGTTTCGGCCTTATTCATCAGGGGCAGTTGCTGACGATCCGTTCTCCGCAGGAAATCGTCGCCGATCAGGCCGATTGCTATCGGCTGCATTACCGGGGCGTATCGGCCATCGACGGCAGTCAGGAAGTCAGGGTCGGGCTGTATGCGCTGGACGCCGAAGCGCAGGACCTGTCAGCCGTGATTGCGCGTGTGCAGGCTGCAGGCGGCATAGTCCAGGATGTCCAGCCCAGGGTGTCGCTCGAAACGGTATTTTTCAGGACGATTGCGTCGTCTCCGGATGCAAATGCATGATCGTTCTGCGAAGAACTGGCAAAAATTACAGCGCAGCCTGATCCTGCTGCTGTTTCTCTCGTTCTGCCTGTACTGCCCGAGCCTCTTTCATGAGGCGTTTGCCGACGACGATGTCTATCTGGCTTTTGCCAATTCTTTCCTGCGCGGATCGCAGTGGTCGGATTTGTATCAGTTCTTTCTGCGACCGGCCAATCCGATCGAGTTCCTGCCTTTGCGCGACCTGACGTACTGGCTTGATTTTCGTTTGTACGGCGATGAACTGGGCGGTTTTCATGCCACCAATCTGGCCTGGTATGCTGCGTCGGGTTTGGCGGCTTTCTGGCTGTTTCGCGAACTCATTTTGTTCTGCAAACCGGCGTGGGCGGCACGGGCGACGGTTCTTTCACTGTGTGGCGCAGTGCTGTTCATGGTGCATCCGGCACACGTCGAAGTGGTGGCGTGGATCGCCTCACGCAAGGATCTCGTTGCCGCTACGCTGGGTTTTCTTTCGCTCGCCGTCCTTGCGCACGCGCTGCGGCGCGACTGGCCTTGCCAGGAAATGGTGCTGGCTGCGCTGTTGTTGTTTGCCGCCTGCTTCGGCAAAGCGGCCGCCATGACCAACATCGTGTTTGTCACGGCGCTGATCGGAGTCGGCTGGGGCCTTTCGCCGCAAATCAGCCAATTCAAGAAATCGGTCTATCTCTTCCTGTTTCTGGCCTTCGTCGCTCTGGCCTTCCTCATTCACCTGAAAGTGGGTGAGGCTACCGGTATTCGTATCGAGAACCATCCGGGACTGTTTCTGATGCTTGAACGCGCCTCGCGAATTTTTTCCGCGCTGCTCGGGATTCTTCTTTTCCCC
>CAIVZW010000249.1 GCA_903910495.1 uncultured beta proteobacterium | reverse complement strand
ATGGTCGATTACGGGTGAACTCAGGCAGGTTGTTGAACCATGCTAAGAATCTCACTTCGAGTGGCGCGACCTTCGGCTTAGTCGCAGGATGGGGAAGCTGCTTTTCCAGTTCGCGGATAAAGGCACTGCGCATCTATAGGCTTCCTTACGTTTGACCGTTCAATTTCGGATGCCGACTCCGCCCAGCGCCAGACTGGGCCAGCACAGCAGATAGCGGAGCAGGGCCTGTGCCGGACGAATGGCCCGTCCGCTTTGCGTTAGCAGCCGGATGCGCCAGGTTTTCATGGCCAGTGTCTGCCCGCCATGACTCCAGAAGCCGACGAAATAGACGAGCATCACGAGAAACAGATGTATCCACAGAACCATCGCCGTGGCCGCGTGATGGGCAAAGGCTCCAAGCAGTACGTGCGGCAGGATGAAGCTTACGGCCAGGACGCCCGACAAGAGCAGGGTTTCGTAACACATGGCGGCCAGCCGGCGCAGTATCCCCGGGCAGGCAAAGCCGTCTGGGAACGACATCAGGGTTTGGTCGTGGTTTCAGCGACCGTCGTCGCGGCAAGCGGCTGCGCTGCTTCAATTGCCGGCAAGTTGGCAACAGGCACTGGGGGCAAGGGAGCAATTGCCGCCGGCCGGCCGGGTTTTGGTACGGGTTTGCTGGCCGCTTGCTGTTTCAGCTTCTCTTTTTCGTCTTCAGGCAGGTTCGAGTACTCTTCCCACTTCTGCCGGAGTTGTTTCTTTTTCTCGCTGGGCAACTGGTTCGCCGCCTTGAAGTTTTCGCGTGCCAAGCGCCGTTCTTCTGACGTCAGTTTGGCCCATTCCTGCATATGTTCCTGAATCCGGCGTTGCTCTTCCGGAGAAATTGTGGAAAAGCGCGCAACAATGTGGAGCCATTTTTTCTGACGGTAGTTCTCCAGTGAATCCCAGTCGTCACTCAGCGGTGCAAGGACGATCTTCTGTTGCACCGACAAATCGCTCCACTTGGGCTGCGGGGGGGTTGCAATGAGCGACGGGCTGGACGTTGCTGCCCAACCCGTGCTTGCGAGAACACAACAGAAAATTATTCCGACGAGGCGCGTTGTAGCCATGCATTAAAGCCTTTGTCGGTGAATGCACCAATCGGCAGATCATCGGCAAGCAGCGCGCTATCAATGACACCCAGTTCGGCGACGCGCCGGTCAGCCTGCCAGAAAGTCGAACCCACGACGCACAGGAGCAAGGCGAGCGAGACGAGTACCTGCTTCAGGCGCAGGTTGGCGAATTGATAGTGAACGAAACTGCCCGCGGTGGCCAGTACCGACAGACTTACCGCCTGTTTCTGGCGGGCCAGTGCATTTTGTCTGGCTACGGCGAGGCGGCTGGCCGTCTCCGGGCGTAGCTCGTACAATCCCCGGTTAAGATGCTGTCTGATCTTATAGGCGAAATGTTGTTCGTTCATAAGGTGATTCCCTTTGCTTTCAAGGCAACTGCCAAGGTATGGGTGGCACGCGAGCAGTGCGTTTTCACACTGCCTTCCGAACAGCCCATTGCCGACGCAGTTTCCGCAACGTCCATGTCTTCCCAGTAACGCATGAGGAAGGCTTCGCGTTGACGTGCAGGTAGAAGTTTAATCTCTTTTTCAATAATTACAAGGACTTGCGATTGCAATAACTGCCCGTCCGGGGTGTTCGGAGTGTAAGACTCTGTTTCCACCTCCAGAGTTTCCAGCGGGTCGTGCTCATTCTCGTCACCCGATGAGAATGAAGAAAGAAGCGTGGTCCACAAAGAGCGAACTTTGCTACGCCGATAATAGTCACGAATCGTGTTCTGAATGATGCGCTGAAAGAGCATCGGCAGTTCTTCTGCCGGGCGGTCGCCATATTTTTCAGCGAGTTTCATCATCGAGTCCTGAACGATATCAAGCGCTGACTCTTCGTTACGCACGGCAAACATGGCTTGTTTGAAAGCGCGTCGCTCCGATGTGGCGAGAAAATCCGACAGTTCGCGTTGGCTGGCCAGGATCAAAATCCTTTTTATGGGTGACAGGATACTATCGCTAAAACTTGGCCGCCCGGGCGGGAGTCTTGACCAATTGTAATCTAGGCTTTAACGTTGCATGTTTTTTCAAGTAATTGACTCGATAAGGTAAGGCGACGGCAATGACAATGATGACCGGTGCGGAGATTGTAATCAGGTGCCTGCAGGAAGAAAAGGTCGAATATGTATTCGGCTATCCGGGCGGGTCGGTTCTCCATATTTACGATGAACTGTTCAAGCAGGATCAGATCAAGCACGTTCTGGTTCGCCACGAACAGGCCGCCGTGCATGCGGCCGATGCCTTGTCCCGTTCGTCGAATGGCATTGGCGTGGCGCTGGTGACCTCAGGTCCCGGGGCGACCAACGCGGTGACCGGCATTGCGACGGCGTACATGGACTCGATCCCGCTGGTCGTTATCTCGGGTCAGGTGCCGACGCACTATATCGGCCAGGATGCTTTCCAGGAGTGCGATACGGTCGGGATTACCCGTCCCTGCGTCAAGCACAACTTCCTGATCAAGGACGTGCGCGACATCGCCATGACGATGAAAAAGGCGTTCTACATTGCCAAGACGGGTCGTCCGGGTCCGGTCGTGGTTGATATTCCCAAGGACATTACGGCAGCAAAATGCAAGTTCGAGTACCCGAAAGAAGTGCACATGCGCTCCTACAACCCGGTGGTCAAGGGGCATCTCGGGCAGATCAAGAAAGCCGTGCAGTTGCTGCTCGGCGCCAAACGCCCGGTGATCTACTCTGGCGGCGGCGTTATCCTTTCCAATGCCTCCGAACAACTGACGAAGCTCACACGCCTGCTCGGTTTTCCGATTACCAATACGCTGATGGGGCTGGGCGCCTATCCGGCAAGCGATCCGCAGTTTCTTGGCATGCCGGGCATGCATGGCACGGTCGAAGCCAACATGGCGATGCAGCATTGCGACGTGCTACTGGCCATCGGTGCGCGTTTTGACGACCGCGTGATCGGTAATCCGGAAGATTTCGCTTCGATTCCGCGCAAGATCATTCATATTGACATCGATCCGTCTTCGATCTCGAAGCGCGTTCGCGTGGATGTGCCGATTGTCGGCAACGTGGCCGATGTCCTTGAGGAGATGATCAAGCTGCTTGAGACTGAAAAGCCAATGGCGGAGGTTGCGGACTGGTGGAAGGAAGTCGAGGGATGGCGTGCGACCAAGTGCACGGACTACTCGATGGGTGATGCGATCATGCCGCAGTATGTCATCGAAAAACTGTGGGAATTGACGGGCGGTAACGCAATTGTTACGTCGGACGTCGGCCAGCACCAGATGTGGGCCGCGCAGTACTACAAATTCGACAAGCCGCGCCGCTGGATCAACTCGGGCGGTGCAGGAACGATGGGGGTTGGCCTTCCGTACGCCATTGGCGCACAACTGGCGAATCCGGATATGCCGGTCGTCTGCATCACCGGTGACGGGTCGATCCAGATGTGCATTCAGGAGCTTTCCACTGCCAAGCAGTTCGGATTGCCGATCAAGATCATCCTGCTCAACAATGGCTATCTGGGCATGGTTCGCCAGTGGCAGGAAATGTTCTACAGCCGCCGTTATTCGCAGACCTACATGGATTCGATCCCCGATTTCGTCAAGCTGGCCGAGGCTTACGGACACGTCGGCATTCGCGTGGATAAGCCTGAAGACGTCGAGTTGGCGCTGAAGAGGGCTTTCATAGACCATAAGGACGATCTGGTATTCCTTGATATCCGTACCGCCCGGGAGGCCAATGTCTTCCCGATGGTGGCGGCGGGCAAGGGGCTGTCCGAGATGGTTCTGGCTGGTGAAAATCTGTAAGGGAACGACACTATGCGACACATCATTTCAATTTTGCTGGAAAACGAAGCCGGCGCACTTTCACGCGTGTCCGGCCTGTTCTCGGCGCGCGGTTACAACATCGAAACCTTGACCGTGGCGCCGACCGAGGATCTGTCCCTGTCTCGTCTGACCATCGTGACCAGCGGCAGCGATGATGTGATCGAGCAGATCACCAAGCAACTGAACAAACTGATCGATGTCATCAAGGTCGTCGATCTCTCTGAGGCCGCGCATATCGAGCGCGAGCTGATGCTTATCAAGGTTCGTGCCTCAGGCAAGGACCGCGAGGAAATGAAGCGCATGGCGGATATTTTCCGCGGGCGCATCATTGATGTTACCGAGTCGACCTACGTCATCGAACTCACGGGTAGCGGTTCCAAACTTGATTCCTTTATCCAGGGAATCGATGCGGATTTGATCCTCGAAACCGTTCGTACCGGCGTCAGCGGCATCGGCCGTGGCGACCGAATTCTGAAAGTCTAAACCGAGTTTTTCCCAGATCCACACGCACGAAAGGAACAGCATGAAAGTTTATTACGACAAGGACGCCGACCTCTCCCTGATCAAGGGCAAGAAGGTCACCATCGTTGGCTACGGTTCGCAGGGTCATGCCCATGCCCAGAACCTGACTGATTCCGGCGTCAAGATAACGGTTGGTTTGCGCAAGGGCGGTGCCTCCTGGAGCAAGGTCGAAAAGGCCGGAATCAAGGTCGAGGAAGTAGCCAAGGCCGTCAAGGGGGCCGATGTGGTCATGATGCTGCTGCCGGATGAGAATATCCCGGCCGTGTATTACAACGATGTCGAACCGAACATCAAGAAGGGTGCAGCGCTGGCCTTCGCGCACGGGTTCAGCGTGCATTACAACCAGGTGATCCCGCGTGCCGATCTTGATGTGATCATGGTCGCCCCGAAGGGTCCGGGACATACCGTACGTTCCGAATACCTCAAAGGCGGCGGCGTGCCTTCGCTGATCGCCGTGCATCAGGACAAGTCCGGCAAGGCCAAGGACATTGCCCTTTCGTACGCCGCAGCCAATGGCGGTACCAAGGGCGGCGTGATCGAGACCAACTTCCGCGAAGAAACCGAAACCGATCTGTTCGGTGAGCAGACTGTGCTTTGCGGCGGCACCGTCGAACTGATCAAGATGGGTTTCGAGACCCTGGTCGAAGCCGGGTATGCGCCGGAAATGGCCTATTTCGAATGCCTGCACGAAGTCAAGTTGATCGTCGACCTGATCTACGAAGGCGGCATCGCCAACATGAACTACTCGATCTCGAACAACGCCGAGTACGGCGAGTACGTGACCGGCCCCTCAATAATCAACGAAGAGTCGCGCTACGCCATGCGCGAGGCCTTGAAGCGCATTCAGAACGGCGAGTACGCCAAGGCATTCATTCAGGAAGGCAAGACCAATTATCCTTCAATGACCGCGCACCGCCGTCTGACGGCCGAGCATCAGATCGAGATCGTCGGCGCCAAGCTGCGTGACATGATGCCGTGGATCAAGAAGAACAAGCTCGTCGACCAGACCAAGAACTGATTTGGGTGGCCGCTCGACGGGGCGTTGTTGCCTGGGCTTGCCGTGCAAAAGCACTGTCTTCGCCCGCGCGCCTAGCCCCGTCTTCGCTTTGGGCGGTGTCGGATTCTGACCCGCCCAAATGCTTTCAAGGAGTCTAATGAATTATCCGCATCCGATTCTCGCCAAGGAAGGCTGGCCGTTCATCGCCGGTACTCTGGTTCTTGCCGTACTGGTGTCTGCTGCCGGCCTCTGGTCGCTACCGTTCTGGTTGATCTTCGTTTTCTGTGTGCAATTTTTCCGCGATCCGGCGCGCGTTATCGCCGGTGGGCCGAAAAGTGTTGTCGCGCCCGCCGATGGGCGTATCGTCGTCGTAGAGGAGGCTGATGATCCATACCTGAATCGTCGCGCGCTCAAGGTCAGCGTGTTCATGAACGTATTCAACGTGCATTCGAATCGCTCGCCGATCAAGAGTACTGTTCAGCAAAAATGGTACAGGCCGGGGAGCTTTCTCAATGCGTCGCTGGACAAGGCTTCACTGGAGAACGAGCGTTGTGCACTGCATCTGAAGACGGATGACGGGCGTGATATTACCTGTGTGCAGATCGCCGGTCTGGTGGCACGGCGCATCCTGAATTACGTTGATGCGGGAACGCAGTTGGCGGCCGGTCAGCGTTATGGGTTTATCCGCTTCGGTTCGCGCGTCGACCTTTATCTGCCGCTCGATAGCCGGATCAAGGTGGTGATCGGCGAAAAAGTCTCTGCCTCAAGCAGCGTTCTGGCCGAACTTTCTTGAGTTAAGGATGATGCCCGAAATCAAGCCGCGCAAAACACTGTTTAACCCCGAGTTGCGCCGTCGCGGCATTTATGTGCTGCCGAATTTGTTAACTACGGCAGCGCTGTTCTGCGGGTTTTTCGCCATTGTCAAGGCCATGAGCGGCGGTTTCGAACAGGCCGCAGTGGCCATCTTCGTGGCCATGGTGCTTGACGGTCTGGACGGGCGCGTGGCGCGGCTGACGCATACGCAAAGCGCTTTTGGCGCAGAGTATGACTCGCTCTCGGATATGGTTTCCTTCGGCGTCGCCCCTGCGCTGGTGACCTACGCCTGGGCGCTCAGGGATATGGGGCGGCTCGGCTGGATTGCCGCCTTTATCTACTGTGTGGGCGCGGCCTTGCGCCTGGCGCGCTTCAACAGTTCTGCCGAAGCGAGCGACAAGCGTTTCTTCCAGGGCTTGCCCAGCCCGGCCGCTGCCGCACTGGTGGCAGGTTTCGTCTGGGTCATGATCGATCTGGACGTGGCTGGCGCGGAGGTGCGCTGGCTGGCCTGCACGCTGCTCATTTTCGCCGGCATCACGATGGTCAGCAGTGTCCGCTTCTACAGTTTCAAGGATTTCAACCTGCGCCGCAGCGTGCCCTTCCTGGCCATCGTCGCCATTGCGCTGAGTCTCGCGCTATTTTCCTACGAGCCTTCGCTGGCCTTGTTCGGGCTGTTCGTAGTCTATGCGCTGTCAGGCCATGTTCTGGCGCTGGTACGACTCGT
>CAIVZW010000248.1 GCA_903910495.1 uncultured beta proteobacterium | reverse complement strand
GCCTTGGTGATGGGTCTGCCCTCCGCAGCGACGTCCATGATGTCGAAACGCTCCGTCGAGCGCGGTGCGCGCGGTACCCCCGTCTCGGCGGGCTATGACCGAGTGCGTTTCACCCGCCCGGTATTCGCCGGAGACACCCTGACTGCGCGTTACACGATCGAGTCGGTGGACGACGCGGCCGTGCGCACGCGGGCACGCGTGGAGGTGAAAAATGGGCAGGGCGAGACCTGCCTCGTGGCCACCCATATCCTGGCGTGGGTTTCAGTCGCGTAGGGCAGGATTCTTTCCCAGTTTTACCCATAATTCTTGGAAATGTCCGGCTGCCCGCTGTTCATGGGCAATCAGGCGAAGATCAGGAAGAGCAGCACGGTGATCCCGACCCCGGCGCGCAATTTTCCGAATCGTCTGGGCATCGATACCTTTGTCTATCCCGGTTCCTCCGAATTCGAGGCCATCTCACGCTGATGGGCAGGATTCCGAACATCGTCAGCCATTGCTAATGCCAGCAGCTGGTTCACAAACGCTATCAGGGCTGCCACCTGCTGATTGTCGACGACGTACCGGTGAATTTCGAAGTGCCCCAGCTTTTTCTCGAGGATTCAGGGCTTCTTGTCGATACTGCTGAAGACAGTGTCTAGGCTATCCGCAGGGCACAGGAAACGTCTTATGCGCTTATCTTCATGGACATCAGATGCCCCGACTGGGTGGCTTCGAAGCAACATGGCAGATTCGCGACCTGCACGCTTGCAGACAAACCCCGACCCTGGCCATGATCGCCAATGCCTTTGCCGAGGACAAGTCGAGGTACCTGGCTTCGAGGATGAAGATTTTCTGGTCAAACCCTTTGGCCCCGATCAAATCTTTGCGATCTTGCTCAAGTGGCTGGATAAAAATGGGTGGGGGATAGGCCTGGATCTGTTTCAAATATAAAGTGAATGGGGCTTCCTTTTTGTCTATTCTTGCAGTAACGTGTATCGATACACAAACCTATTGCATCGAAATGTTTCTGAAAACACTGGAAGACTCCTGTTCAACTCAGAAGCGTTAAACAGAGCAATTCTCTGGCTTGCCACTGAATTCATCAACACACACTCAAGGAGCAAACATTGGGATCACTCATTGGTAAACGCGCACTCGTCACCGGCGCAGGACAGGGGATCGGCAAAGCAATTGCCGAAGGATTGCTCAAGGCAGGCTGCGACTTGGCAATTCACTATTATTCGGACGAACAGGGTGCCCGCGAGGTCGCCGTATTTGCCCAGTCCATTGGGCGAAAAGCGCAGTGTTTCCAAGCCGACCTCACCGACGAAAATGCAGCAGTTGTGCTGGTAAAGCAGGCTACCGACTTTCTTGGCGGACTTGATGTCCTGGTCAATAACGCCGGTGGACTGGTGGCGCGCAGAGTCCTTGGGCAGGTCGATCTCGCCTTTTGGCAAAAAGTCATCGATATCAATATGACCTCGATGATGCTCGTGACTCGCGAGTCCGTGCCGCATCTGGTCAGGGCCAACGGGTCTTCGATTATCAATGTTTCCTCATTGGCCGGAAGAAAAGGGGGGCATGGCGGATCACTGGTCTACTCGACGACCAAGGGCGCGGTCCTGACCTTTACCCGGGCGCTATCTGGCGAACTGGGTCCCCAGGGTGTCCGGGTCAATGCAGTGGCTCCCGGCCTGATCCTCGGCACCAGTTTCCACAACACCCATACGAGCAAGGAATCCGCCGACGAGACGATCAGGGGTATTCCCCTCGCGCGGGCCGGTGATGTCGACGACATTGCCCGGGCGGTCGTTTTCCTCGCCTCGGAATATGATGGATTCATCACCGGTGCAACCCTTGACATCAACGGCGGCGTCTATTGCGCTTGAGCCATTCCACGGCCACGCTGCTCTCTTAGGATAATAGGGCCGTGGCGAACTGTCGGTCAATGAAAGGAAAGCCTCATGCTTAAATCAAAACTCCTGCACCCCGAGATTCTCCGGGTGCTTGCCAGTTCAGGACATTTTTCGCAGGTTCTCATTGCCGACGGTAACTACCCGTTCATCTCGCGCTCAGGGCCCCGAGCCAGCACCGTATACCTTAATCTGATGCCGGGAATCCCCAAAGTCACCGACGTCCTTGAAGCCCTGATCGACATGATTCCCATTCAGGAAGCGGCAATCATGCAAACACCCAATGGCGAGCAGGCGCCGATCCACGCCGAATTCCGAGCGATGCTCCCGCCTGGCCTGGAGATCAAATGTCTTGAGCGTTATGCCTTTTACGATGCGGCGTCTTCGCCTCTCACCTCGCTGGTTGTGGCTACCGCAGAAACGCGGCGATTTGCCAACCTGCTGCTCACCATCGGCGTAGTAAAGCTTGATCAGAGTGAGGCTTACTGATAAGTTAGCTTCCTGCCATGCTGGAGGACTCACGGCTCAAGGTTAATATGGGGTAGCGCCGACCAACTGCGATGAAAACAATGTGCTGATAGAATAGAATAGAGCAGATGACTTTCCTGGCTGGAAGAAGATTTTAGAAATGATCCAAAATCGTAATTGTTTTAATCGCTGATCACGGCAGCAATTGCTACGTTACTTGTTATTGTCGCTGACGGAATACTTCATTGCACCTAAGTATGTTGTGTTTGGTATGAATGGCTCCAGCGGTTGAAGGTAAGGCCACTCGCTTACCCTCTCTGAAATGAGCCTAAAAGTGTAGGGCATACGGCTTGCGCCGGATTTTTACTCTCAAGGAGACTCACAATGATGCGTTTTTCAAAACTGGCAATGGTGCTGGCCACGGCGATTTTTGCCGCAGCCCCTCTCGCCGCAGTTGAACTCAAGGCAGGGGACGTGCACCCGGAAGGCTATCCGAACATAGTCGCCATGCAAGACCTGGGCAAGAAGCTGGCTGCCGCCACTAATGGCCGCTTGACGTTGAAGATGTTCCCGAACATGGTGCTCGGCGACGAAAAGACGATGATCGAGCAGGCGCAGGCCGGTGGCATCGACATCGTGCGTACCTCGCTCGGCCCGTTCGGTCCGGTGGTCCCGGAAGTCAACGTCTTCAACATGCCTTTCGTTTTTCGCGACGAAGCGCACATGCGCAAGGTGATAGACGGCCCGATCGGCGACGAGATTCTGGCCAAGATCACCGCCAGTTCGGCCAATCTGGTCGGTCTCGGCTGGATGGACAGCGGCACGCGCAACGTGTTCACCAAGAAACCCATCCGCAAGCCGGCTGATCTCGCCGGGCAGAAAATCCGCATGATGGGCAACCCGCTCTTCGTTGATACGATGAACGCGATGGGCGGCAGCGGCATCTCGATGGGCATGGGTGACCTTTACAGTGCGTTGCAGACCGGCGTCGTCGATGGGGCCGAAAACAACGAGGGGACCTATACCACTCAGAACTATTACACGGTCGACAAGTTCTACAACCATACCGGCCACCTGATCATTCCGGAAGTCTTCGTCTTCTCGAAGACCAGCTGGAACAAGCTGAGTCCTGAAGATCAGGCGCTGATCAAGAAGCTGTCGAAGGAATGCCAGCAGGAACAGCGCCGGCTGTGGGATATCAAGACCGTTGAATGGCGCGCCAAGATGAAGGCCGAAGGTGTGACGACCGTTACCGACGTCGACAAGGACGCGTTCTTCAAGATCACTCAACCCGTTCGCGACAAATACGGCAAGGATTACGCCGCGATGATCACGCGTATCCAGGCAACAAAATAAGCGTTATGGCAAGTGAACTGGCGAGCCACGGCTCGCCGGTTTTTTAATGATCTCCGGAGAATCTTCACGAATGAAAGAAACGTATTGCAACGCGATGGACAAAGTCTACTGGCTGTGCATCTGGATCGCCGGACTGTCCTTGACGACCATGACCGTGGTCGTTCCGATTCAGGTCGTCGCCCGCAAATGGTTTAACTCCGGATTGTCCTGGCCGGAGCCGATGGCGCTGATCTGCATGATCGTGTTTACCTTCATCGGCGCGGCGGCGGCGTATCGCGCCGGCAACCACATCGCCGTCGGCATGCTGACCGATCGGCTGCCCCCCCATCTGCAATTTGTCTTTGCGCGCATTGTCGATGTGCTGATGGCCGTGATCGCACTTTTTGTCATCTACTATGGCAGCGACCGCGTCCTGTTCTTTATGGGCACCGGCCAGAGCCTGGCTGACTTTCCGGCGATCAAGGTGTTCTGGGCCTTCCTGCCGATTCCGCTGGGTTCTTTCCTGACCCTGTTCTTCATCATCGAATCGCTCTTATTCGGCTCGCAACGCACGCGCCCGATCGTCATGATCGGCAGCTATAGCAGCGAACCTGAGCAATCAGCGCATAACTAGGAGCCGAAACCGTGGATATATTAGTTGTAATGGGAACATTTTTCGTCATGCTGGCGGTCGGTCTGCCAGTTGCCTACACCCTCGGAATGACGGCGCTGGTCGGGGCGATCTGGTTCACCGGCGACTTGTCCTTCCTGACCATCGTCATGCTCAAGATGGGCGATGGCGTCAATAAATTCTCCTTGCTGGCCGTACCCTTCTTCGTCCTCGCCGGCGCGATCATGGCCGAGGGCGGCATCGCCACGCGGCTGATCAATTTCGCTTCGCTCTTCGTCGGTTGGATCAGCGGCGGCCTGTCGCTGGTGAATATTCTGGCCTCGACCTTCTTCGGCGCGATATCGGGTTCGTCGGTCGCCGATACCGCGTCGATCGGCTCGGTGATGATTCCGCAGATGGAAAAGCACGGCTATCCGCGCGCCTACGCGGCGGCGGTCACCGCCTCCGGTTCGGTGCAGGCGATCCTGATTCCGCCGAGCCATAACGCGGTGATTTACGCAATCGCCGCTGGCGGCAGCGTCTCGATCAGCGCACTATTCCTCGCCGGGGTCATGCCGGGGCTGACACTCGGCGCCGTACTGATGACCATGTGCGTCTATTTTGCCAAGAAGCGCGGCTATCCGAAAGGCGATGTGGTGCCGCTGCGGCAGATGTTCAAGGTCTTGATCGACACGCTACCCGGTCTGTTTACCGTCGTCATCATCCTCGGCGGGATTCTCTCGGGCTGGTATACCGCCACCGAGTCGGCGGCCTTGGCTTGTGTCTGGGCTTTCCTGGTAACCATGTTTTTCTACCGCGACTACAAGTGGAATCAACTGCCGATCCTGGTGCACCGCACGGTCAAGACGGTGTGCATCGTGATGATCCTGATCGGCTTCGCCGCCGCTTTCGGTCATGTCCTGACGATGTTGTCGCTGCCCTTGAAGATTTCAAAGTTCTTCACCAGTATTTCCGATAACCCTTACATGATCCTGATGGCGATCAATGTGCTGCTGCTGATCCTCGGCACGCTGATGGACATGGCGCCGCTGATCCTGATCCTGACGCCGATCCTGCTCCCCGTCGCAATCCAACTGGGCGTTCATCCGGTGCATTTCGGGATGATCATGATGGTTAACCTCGGCATCGGTCTGATCACCCCGCCCGTAGGCTCGGTGCTCTTCGTCGCCAGCGCCGTTTCCAATCTGTCGATGGAAAAGATCACGCGCGCCATGCTGCCTTTCTTTGGCGCTCTCTTCCTGGTCCTGATGATCGTCACCTATGTTCCCGCTGTTTCGCTCTGGTTGCCGCGCGCCACCGGCGAACTCAACAGCCCGCCCACGCTGGCGGATGACGTGGCGACGACCAGCAAGGGCAAGCCCGTAGTGATCAACGCGCTGGCCAACGATAGCGACAAGGAAAAGGATGTGATCACGATCCAGGCAGTGGTCGTCGTCGAAGGCAAGGGCGAAACCAGTGTGAACGCCGACGGCATGGTCGCCTTCACGCCGGCGCCCGACTTTAGCGGCAAGGCGGTGCTGGAGTACACGGCAACTGACTACCGCGGCGGGGCTGAAAAGGCGAAGATCACGGTCACGGTCACGCCTTGATTTCTGTAGCAGATAAAAATCCGGGGTTCGCCCCGGATTTTTTGCCTGTGCAGTGGCTTTGCTGCGCTTGCGTTCAGGCAAGTAAGAACTGGCCCAGCGCAACTGGACAGATTTCCGGTTATCTTAAGCGGTCTCTCTGCCGGGTTTCAAGCCGCCTTGGCGAGCGAAATGACTTGACTCAGTAAGACTAGAAGCTTGCGCTGCATGTAAAGCTCAAGCGCTCTCCGCTTGCCGGATGCACGAAGGACAGGTATTCCGCGTGCAGCAGCAGTCGGTCTGCCTTGGCCTTTGTCGCGGGGTCGGCATAGAGCGAGTCGCCGAGAATGGGGTGGCCAAGGGCCTGCATGTGTACCCGCAACTGATGCGTACGTCCGGTTTGCGGCGAGAGCTCGATACGTGAGCAGTGTCCGGCAGCATCGTAGCTCAGCACACGGTAGTCGGTGAGTGAGGGTTTGCCTGTCTCAAAGTCGACCTTGTGCAGCGGTCGATTCGGCCAGTCAACGATGAGTGGCAGGTCCACCTGGCCAGACTCCTGCGCGAGCTTGCCCTCAACAACGGCGACGTAACGTTTTTCCACATGCCGGTTCTGGAACAGGATGCTCAGGCGACGATGCATCTCCTTGCCGCGGGCCATAACGAGCAGCCCGGAGGTGTCACAATCAAGGCGGTGCACGATCAGGGCGTCAGGATATTCGGTCTGCACCCTTTTGATCAGGCAATCCTGTTTGTCTTCGCCGCGTCCGGGAACCGATAGCAGGCCGCTTGGCTTGTTGACGACAAGCAGCGTGAGATCG
>CAIVZW010000247.1 GCA_903910495.1 uncultured beta proteobacterium | reverse complement strand
TGGACTTACTTCGAACCCTTGTCGGCAGTGAAGCGTGCGGCGAACTCGTCCTGCGTTTTCTGCTCACGCCGTACCTCCTGCGCTTCCTCGCTGGCGAAGTGGCGATCGGATAGCGTATCGAAGGCCTTGAGTTTCTTTCGCTGTTGTTGCCAGTGCGACTGTCCGTCGGCCGTGTGTTTGGCCTGCATGGCGACGGCCTGACGCTGCGCATCGATAGCCTCGTCAAGACGGTTGATGAACTCCTGATAGTTGTGCCATTGGCGCGGGGGGATTCCGTTTTGGGCCGCCTGCTTGAAACGGGTGGCGTATTCATCGCGATACTGCTGCAACATTTTGAGTTTGTTATTTGCGTCACGTTCATTGGCAATCAGCTGCGCCAGACGAAGCGTTGCATCGTCAGCGCGGACTTGCATCAACTCAAGGACGGTTTGCAGGGAAAACGGTTTGGCCATGACTTTACCTGAAGAGGTGAGGTCATTTTAACCGTAACTCAGTGCTTGGCACCAAACAGGGAAAAGAGCCGGTCAAGACTGCTGTCGTAATCGGCCCGTTCGCTCAGGGCCTGCTGCAGAAAGGATTCAAATGCGGGATAAATCTTGATGGCCTGATCGAGCAAGGGGTCGGAACCTGCGGCGTAGGCGCCGACACTGATCAGGTCGCGAGAACGCTGATAGCGCGAGAAAAGTTGCTTGAAGTGACGGATCTGCTCGAAGTGTTCGGGGGTGATCAGGTTGACCATGGCCCGCGAGATCGATTGTTCAATATCGATGGCCGGGTAATGTCCGGCATCGGCCAGCGATCGTGAAAGGACAACGTGGCCGTCAAGGATGGCACGCGCTGCATCGGCGATCGGATCCTGCGGATCGTCGCCTTCGGCCAGTACCGTATAGAAAGCGGTGATCGAACCGCCACCATCGGCACCGTTGCCGGCGCGCTCGACAAGTTGCGGCAATCGTGCAAACACCGAGGGCGGGTAGCCGCGAGTGACCGGCGGTTCACCGATAGCCAACGCAATCTCGCGTTGCGCCATGGCATAGCGGGTGAGCGAATCCATGATCAGCAGGACATGCCGACCCTGATCGCGAAAATATTCGGCAATCGAGGTGGCGTAAGCGGCCCCCTGCAGGCGCATCAGCGGGCTGACGTCGGCCGGTGCGGCGACGACGACGGAGCGGCGCAGACCTTCCTCGCCGAGAATCTGCTCGATGAACTCTTTCACTTCGCGACCGCGTTCGCCGATCAGACCGACGACAATGACTTCGGCCGAGGTGTAGCGGGCCATCATGCCGAGCAGGACGCTTTTGCCGACGCCGGAACCCGAGAACAAACCCATCCGCTGCCCGCGACCGACCGTCAGCAGCGCATTGATGGCGCGTACCCCGACGTCAAGCGACTGTTCGATCGGTGCGCGCGACATCGGGTTGATCGGACGGCCCTGTAGCGGTCGCAGGGCGTCGGCCAGCAGCGGACCGTGCCGGTCGAGAGGGCGGCCGGCACCATCGATAATCCGCCCCAGCAGCGCATTGCCGACGGGCAGGAGTTTGGCGCGATCAACAGAACGTCGCCTGGCTGGTGGCGCTTGTCCGATTCTGGGTGGCGCAGTAGGCGTTTCGAGGGCGACAACACGGGCGCCGGGCGACAGCCCATAGACATCTTCGGAGGGCATCAGGAAAAGCCGCTCGCCATTGAAACCGACGACCTCGGCCTCGATCGGCGAACCGCCAACAGGAAGAATGCGGCACGAACTGCCCAGCGGCAGTTTCAGGCCGGAAGCTTCCATGACCAGGCCGTTGATGCGCGTCAGGTGCCCGCTGGGCAATAGCGGCGATGCCAGGCTGGCCGCTTCGCGGCAGTGGTCGAGAAAGTTGCGCCAACTGGCCAGGTGCCCGTTTTGAACCGTGTCATTCATGGTAACAGTGACTTCAACCCAAAATATTCATTGGCCTAAAACCCGTTCGCCCTGAGCCTGTCGAAGGGCCGTTCATGGTTCGATGCCCCGAAGGAAATCCCCCTGGGGGACAAGCTCACCACGAACGGATTTTTCCCCAAATTTCGCCTATTGGACAATCTGGGTTCAAGGCTTGTCACTCAGCCACTCCTGGCTGATGCCGATGGATTCGATCACGCGCCGCCAGCGTGTTTCCATGGTCGCGTCAACTTCGCTGGCCCCCAGTTCGACACGACAACCTCCGGGTGTCAGCGTGCTGTCCTCGATGATTCGCCAGTTGTTATGCGCAAGCTGATCGCCAAGGTGGGTGCGGATCAGTGCGGCATCCTCGGGATGGGCGAACAATGCCGGGTGACCCAGATGCGTGTGCAGGGTGGCGACCGCTTCCTTGACTACCGGCAGCAACAGTTCCGGTTTGATACGCAGGCTTTGGCGCAGCATCTGCTGGGCAATTTCTACGGAGGTAGCCAGCAACTGGTCGGCAACGTGTTGATCAAGCTCTCTGAGCGATTGGTCCAGGCTCGTCATCAAGGCATCGATTCTGGCGGCAATAGTGCGTGCCTGGGCCAGGCCTTCTTCATGGCCGGCAGCGTAACCCTGCTGGTGGGCCTCGATATGCATGCGTTCAATGTCCGCAGCCGTCGGCAAGACAAGGGGTATTTGCTCGCCCGGATCGGCCCTCTCGCCCACACTGCCTGTCGGGGAGGACGCTGTTTTCGCCGCTTGCAAGGCCGTCTGCTCGGCCTCGTCGAAGGCGGCGACTTCCCAGCGCTGGTAAGCGGTGAGCTTCTCCTTGGGGACGAAGCCGGTCATGGCTGCCGCGCGCTCAGATCATTTCCTCGCCACCCGCGCCGCCAAGCACGATCTGGCCTTCGTCGGCCAGACGGCGGACGATCTTGAGGATTTCCTTCTGTTCGCCTTCGACTTCCGAGAGGCGCACCGGACCACGTGATTCGAGGTCTTCACGCAACATTTCTGCCGCACGTTGCGACATGTTCTTGAAGATTTTCTCGCGCAAGGGCTCGGAAGCCCCTTTCATGGCCAGAATCAGCGAGTCGGACTGGATTTCGCGCAGCAGCAGCTGGATGCCGCGATCGTCAAGATCAAGCAGGTTCTCGAAGACGAACATTTCATCGAGTATCTTCTGCGCCAGATCAGGGTCATATTCGCGGATCGAATCCACCACCGTGGTCTCATTGGCGGTGCCCATGAAATTAAGAATCTCGGCGACCGAACGCACACCACCCATGGCCGCTTTTTTTATGTTGGCCGAACCCGCGAGCAGACGGAGCATGACATCATTAAGTTCTTTCAGTGCCTCGGGCTGAATGCCTTCAAGCGTAGCGATGCGCAACACCACATCGTTGCGCAAACGTTCACTAAAGTGGTTGAGAATGTCGCTGGCATGGTCATTCTCAAGGTGTACGAGAATGGTGGCGATGATCTGCGGGTGCTCGTTGCGGATGAGGTCGGCCACGGTCGGGGCGTCCATCCACTTGAGACCCTCGATGCCGTTGGTTTCGCCGCCCTGCAGGATGCGCGAGATCAGGTTGGCCGCCTTGTCATCACCCAGCGCCTTGGTCAGCACCGAGCGGACGTAAGCGTCGGTGTCCACGTGCACCGCGGCGGATTCGCGGGCGGTTTTCTGGAAATCCGCCAGTACTGCTTCGACTTTGGCGCGCGGCACCGTTTTCAGAGCTGCTATGGCATGCCCCAGTTTCTGCACGTCTTTTGGCCCGAGATGCTTGAGCACCTCGGAGGCGAAGTCTTCACCGAGAGCAATGAGCAGAATGGCGCTTTTTTCTACGCCGTCGTCAACTGGCATTGGACCCCGTCCAGTCCTTGATGATGTTGGCGACAACCTTCGGATCCTGCTGCGCAAGATCGCGCGCCTGTGCGAGTTTGCTTTCCAGAGCCTCTGCCGCGGAAGGCGTCTGATTCTCGTCTTCGTCGAGGATGTTGACGTTGCCACCCAGAGATCGGCTGGCCGTCCTTGGTGGTGCTTCAAGCATGGTCTTGATCAGCGGACGAACAACCTTGAGCGCCAGATAAGCCACGATGGCGGCGATGGCGGCATACTTGAAGAGTTCCTTGAGCAGGGAAAGAATCTCGGGGTCTTTCCAGAGCGGGATACTTGAATCATTTCTTTCGATGACCGAGAACGGGGCGTTGGCCACTGAGACGCTATCGCCACGCTCCTTGTTGAAGCCCAGGGCTTCCCTGACCAGTTCGTTGATCTGCTTGAGTTCGGCGTCCGAAAGCGGTTTGCTCAGTCCCTTGGCGTCCTTGCGATGATTGATCACGATTGCCGCCGACAGGCGTTTGATCGTGCCGACCGACTGCTTGGTGTGACGAATGGTCTTGTCCAGTTCGTAATTGATCGTCGAGTCCTTGCGCGTACTGATCGGCTGGGCGACGCTGCTGATCGCCGCCTGAACCCCTGCGGCATTGAGCTGGCCGGGGACCGGCAGACCCGGAGCGGTCGCCTGGCCAGCGCCGGGTACGGCCGGTTGGGTCAGCGGGGCCGTGGCGGGGACCGGCGGCTGGTTGCTAAGTGCGCCCGGAACACCCTGTGCCGAAGGCGTGGCACTGGCCGATTCACTGGTCTGCTGGCTGCGAATGCTGACGTCCGGCGGCGTGGTATTCGGGCGGTGCGTTTCGGCCGTCTGCTCGTTCTGCGAGAAATCAACATCAGCGGCAACCTGGACGCGGGCGTTACCCGGGCCGACGATGGGCGCGAGGATGTCGCCCACGCGCTTGATGGCGTTGGCTTCGATTTCCTGAACGTACTTGATTTGTGTCGCATCGAGGCCGGCATTCATCAGCGAGCTCTTGAGCTGCGAGATCAGCGCTCCGCTCTGATCGATGAGGGTGACACCGGTGACCGCAAGATTGGGTACGCTGGCGGCAACGAGATTCTGGATGCCGGCAATCTGGGAGGTATCCAGCGAGCGTCCGGGATAGAGATTGAGCAGTACGGAGGCCGAAGGTTTCAGGTCTTCACGTACGAAAACGGTCGGCTTGGGGATGGCCAGATGGACACGCGCGGCCTGAACGGCACCAATCGACTGGATCGTCCGTGACAGTTCGCCCTCGAGTCCGCGCTGGTAATTAACCTGTTCGGCAAACTGGCTGATGCCGAACTTCTGGTTTTCCATCAGTTCAAAACCGACACCGCCACCTTTCGGCAGGCCTTGCGAAGCCAGGCGCAGGCGAACTTCATGCACTTTTGCGCCAGGGACCAGGATGGCGCCACCGCTGTCACTGAATTTGTATGGAACGTTCAGTTGATCAAGGGCGGCAATGATGCCGCCACCGTCACGTTCAGAGATGTTGGAAAAAAGAACGCGGTAATCGGCCTGCTTGAGCCAGGTGTTGCTGGCGACGAGCAGCGCGACGATGGCGGCGAGCGAAACCATCAGCAAAACCTTTTGCTGGTTGCTCAAACGTGTCAGGGCATAGCGCAGACGATCCGTCAGATTGTCTGCTTCTGCTGTCGTTCGGGTAGTGGTTCCGGTTGCCGCCATGCTTGCGATAAATGGTTAACTCTGCGATTAATCAAGCAAAAAGCGAAATGTGCTGAGAAATATTCTACTATTGTATCTGTTAATTGCACGGGATTTTCCATCTAATGAGTGATGCAGCGCAAATTGCGGTTCCCGATCAGAAGGCCGAAGAACTGCAGCGTGCCTTTGACGTATTCAATCAGGTTTCGCTTGAACTGACCCAGGCCTACGAGGGGCTGCAAGGACGGCTTGAATCGCTGACCGCCGAGTTGGCCGTGGCCAACGGCGAGTTGCGTCGGCAATACCAGGAGAAAGAAGCGCTTTCCGAGCGGCTATCCCTGTTGCTCAATGCCCTGCCGGCTGGCGTGGTGGTCCTTGACAGTACGGCGGCAGTCAGTGAAGCCAACCCGGTTGCCCGGCACATGCTGGGTGAGGCCATCATCGGCAGCGACTGGTCGCTACTGGCACGAGCGAAACTGTGTGCCACCGATGCGCCGGACGAGTGGCAACTCGACCAGCGCCGTGTGGCCATAGCCGAGAGTCCGCTAGACTCGGCAGGAGGGCGCATCCTGCTGCTGCAGGATATTACCGTGGCGTATGAACTCAAGGCCAACGTCGAGCGCAACCAGCGTCTGGCGGCCATGGGCGAGATGGCCGCGGCGCTGGCGCACCAGTTGCGTACGCCTCTGGCGACCGCCTTGCTCTACAGTTCAAATCTGGCCCAGCCGGAGCTTTCCGATGCGGCGCGTACGCGCTTTGCCGGCAAGGCGACCGAGCAGTTGAAACGCCTTGAGCGCCTGATTCAGGACGTACTGCTTTTTGCGCGTGGCGAGAGCATAGGCCGGGATGTGATTCCGGCGGCGTCGCTGCTCGCGGATGCCGTTCAGACCATGGAACCCCTGTGTCTGGAAAAAGGGGTCAGTTTCAGCGCCACATCCGAGGTCGGGGACTCTATAATCACGGGCAGTCGTAAAGCGCTTGGTGGTGCGCTGCTGAATCTGCTGGAAAATGCATTGCAGGCCTGCGAGAGCCGTACTGAATGCCTTGGTGAGGTCAGGCTGAGCGCAGTCATCGCCGGAAGGCATCTGAGAATCAGTGTGCGCGATACGGGTGGAGGCATCGCGCCGGAAGCGCAGGCGCGTATTTTTGAGCCCTTCTTCACCACCCGGGGTCAGGGAACGGGGCTCGGTCTGGCGATTGCCCTCGGTGTGGCGCGGGCGCATGGCGGTAGCATTGAAGTCAGTTCACTGCCGGGGGAAGGTTCGGAATTTGTCATGTTGCTGCCCGCCGGCTTGGCGGCTGAATAATAACGAGTGGATGAAAATGGCTCAGGGATTACCGATACTGGTCGTTGAAGACGACACCCATTTGCGTGAAGCCGTGTGCGATACGCTCGAACTGGCCGGACAGGCGGTTATTTCCGCAGCGGGCGGGGAAGAGGCACTGAGGCTGCTCGAAACGCAGGCGGTGGCGCTGGTGGTGAGCGATGTGCGCATGATGCCGATGAATGGCATTGCGCTGCTCAAGGAGATACGCAGCCGTTTCCCACATCTTCCCGTGGTGCTGATGACGGCTTTTGCCGACGTTGATCGGGCGGTCGAGGCCATGCGTTCCGGCGCCTGTGACTTCCTGCTCAAGCCTTTCGAACCCAAGGCCTTGCTTGAACACGTGGCCCGCTACCGCTTGCCTGAAGCGATGGACGATGACCGGGTGATCGCCAACGATCAGATCAGTCGCAATCTTTTTGCCCTGGCGATGCGTGTTGCGCAGACCGACACGACGGTCTTGCTGACCGGAGAAAGCGGTGTCGGCAAGGAAGTGGTTGCACGCTACATCCACAACCATTCGGCGCGCCATTCGGGCCCCTTTGTGGCGATCAACTGTGCGGCCATTCCGGACAGCCTGCTTGAGGCGACGCTGTTCGGCTACGAGAAGGGCGCTTTTACCGGTGCGCAGCAGGCCCAGGCGGGAAAGTTCGAGCAGGCGCAATACGGCACACTCTTGCTCGATGAGGTGACCGAGATGCCGCTGGGGCTGCAGGCGAAATTGTTGCGCGTGCTCCAGGAACGCGAGGTCGAACGGGTCGGGGGCAAGAAACCCGTCGCGCTCGACATCCGCATTATCGCCACCTCCAACAGAGACATGGCCGAGGCCGTGGCCAGGGGTGTATTGCGCGAAGATGTCTATTACCGGCTCAACGTCTTTCCACTGCTGATTCCTGCCCTGCGCCAGCGCCCTGAGGATATTGTTCCTTTGGCTCAGCATTTTCTGGCTGAGCACGGCGGTCGTTCCGGACGGCCGGGCCTGCGCCTGGCTTCTTCTGCTGAACAGGCCCTGCGCCGGCATTCCTGGCCGGGCAACGTGCGGGAACTGGAGAACGTCATGCAGCGCGCGGTGATTTTTGCCGCCGGCGAGAGCGTAGAAGTCGATGAACTGCACCTCTCGTTGCTGCCGGCCGGGGGCGTAAAACAGGTGGCCAGTCCTGAGGCTGCGCTGGCGAATCCTCAGTTACCTCTGTCCGAAGGGCAAAAGACGGATAACATGAGAGACTTGGAACGCGAGCATATTCTGGATACGCTGGCCGCCGTGAGCGGTTCGCGGAAACTTGCCGGCGAACGTCTCGGAATGTCGGAACGAACCTTGCGACACAAACTCAAACAGTACCGGGAAGCGGGTTTGTTCAACGAATGAGCGGAAGTATTCGATAACGCCAAGCTGGCGTGTTTTTTGCATGGTAGTGTGCGACGACTGTCTGGAGAAGCAAATGGATACCAAGGGAATAGATCAGATGTTGAGCGTTTTGCGGGCTACGGCGGCACAGGCCGGTGGCCGTTTATCCGAGACGCAGAGCGCCCCGGCGGGCGGGGCTGATTTCGCCCAGATCCTGCAGAATTCGATTGCCCAGGTCAATCAGACGCAGCAGCAGGCGGAAGGCATGGCGGCAAATTTTGCCGCCGGCGACAGTACCGCCAATCTACACGAGGTCATGATCTCCCTGCAGAAAGCCAATGTATCCTTCCAGGAAATGGTTCAGGTACGCAATAAGCTCGTTTCCGCCTATCACGACGTGATGAACATGCAGGTCTAAGGACGCGCTGAATTATTCGTTTCCGCCGTTCCCTCACAGGCGTCCCGAAGGTAAGGCGATGCCGCCCTGAGGAAGTACCTATCTCGCCAGGTTGTGTATTGGATTGGGAATGGAAACATCCTCCATGACCAATTGTGAATACTACTTCCTTCTCCTATCCGCTATCGTTACCGATTAGCCCTAAGCCTTCCGTGAATATGGTCTCTTGATATTCGTAACGCTACGCTAAACACTTGGGCCATGATAAAGAGTTTCCAGCATAAAGGGCTGCAAAGCTTTTTTGAAACGGGCAGCAAACGAGGCATTCAGCCACACCACGCGCCCAAGCTGCCGCGCCAATTGGTACGTTTGGATGTCGCGAAAAGCCAGGAGGATATGAATATCCCCGGTTGGCGATTGCATGGACTGGCAGGTGGCTTGGCTGGGCATTACTCGGTCACGGTGAATGGCAACTGGCGCATGACTTTCACCTTCGAGGATGGAGACGCCGTGCTGGTTGATTATCAGGACTACCACTGAGAGGAGTTGAAATGAGCCGAATGTTTAACCCACCTCACCCTGGCGAAACTTTGAAAGAGGACGTGTTGCCGGCCTTGGGTCTGAATGTGACCGATGCCGCCGCACAACTTGGCGTTACCCGGCCGGCCCTGTCGCGGGTACTGAATAGTCGTGCCGCCATATCTCCGGAAATGGCGCTGCGCATTGAAGGCTGGCTTGGCGTCGAGAATGGCGGGCGCGCTGATACGTGGATGTCGCAACAGGCCGCCTACGACCTCTGGAAAGCGAGGAAGGCAGGCGCGCCCAAGGTAAAGCGGGCAACACTACCGAGTAACCCCGCCGCCTAGTCGGCCACTAGGCCAGGCCGCTGAGACGTGCCTTGCGTTCGCGCTCGACGCGCGTGATGTAGCGCTGAACCAGGGTCAGTCGCTGAGCCGGTAGTCCGACGAATTCGCAACCCACGCGAACGTGGCGTGCACCGCTTCGGGTGGTGACATCGAACATATTGCGTACGTACAGCGTGGCCATCAGCAAGCCTTCATCGGGCAGCATGAGTTTGCAGTCGGGCAGGGTGTCGCCGCGCTGGAAGAGTTCGGCCTGGTCGGGGGTGATCATCAGGCCCACGCCACCTCCGCTGACATCCATCAGTGGCACTGCGATCATCAGCGCGCTGCCGTCGGCACGCCTGATCGTGGTGCTGAGGGTGACCGGTCTGGCAATCGGTGTCGCCAGCCGAAAGAACTCCCGGCGTTGCAGGCGGAGAAGAGTCTCGGGAACGCTGCCGAGAAAGGCGGGTCGCCCATCGCTCTGCGTTAACGACATGTGGGTCAGACTGAATTGAACTTTCACCTTGTCGATGATGGTCGTGAAAATCAGTTTGTCGGCCAGTAGCGCTTTGGCGTTCATTTCCTCATTGCTGCCAACGTCGAGGATGAATTCGCGATTCTCGTTGCTCAGGGCGATCATCAACGTGAGCAGGAATGAACGGCCCTGGTCGAAATAAACGGTGATCAACGATCCTTTTTGGATCAGGGAACGAAACACGGCCAGAATCTCCGACCTCGAATAGAGCAAAAACTGGCTGTAGTCGGCGGATTGTTCGAGTTCAAATTGAGGCGGGGAATGTTCGGAATCTGCAAACACTTCGGTTTCTGCCATTTTTCATCCTGATAGCGGCTACCTTTACGAGTTTAACCCAGATTTTCCATTAGCCCAAAACCCGTTCGCCCTGAGCCTGTCGAAGGGCACGTTGTCTTGCAACTGCGGTTTTTAGGTTCAATCTGGTTTTAATGCATATTGTTCTCAGGCGAAACCTTGATCCTCAGGAGATCCAGGATCAGAAGCGGCTAGCGCTTTTCAATGGCTGCGGGCAAGGCCGAAAGAACAGGGGCTGCCGCCACCGGCTGGCCGCTTTCAAGACGGTAGAGCCAGGCCAGCAATTCCGAAACGGCGATGTAAAGTTGCGGCGGGATACGCTGATCCAGATCGACCTGCATCAGCAGCGAGACCAGTTCCGGCGATTCGTGCACATAAACGCCGTGTTCCCGGGCGCGCAAAATGATCTGCTCGGCGATCATGCCGCGCCCTTTGGCCACCACCCGGGGGGCGGCGTCGGTCTGGCTGTAGGTGAGCGCAACAGCGCTCTTTAGCGGATCATTCTCCGGCCTGGCCATCGCTCCTGCTTTCCGTCAGGGGGTCAACCGCCATCGCTGCGAGCGTCAGGCCGGCCTCATCCAGTTGCTTGCGCAGCGCCACACTGGCAGTGCGCATCAAGTTGCGTGTTTCAGCGTTGCCGGCAGTCATCGCCAGGGTAATCTGATCGCCCTGCAGCCGGATCTGCGCGTCGATTTCGCCAAGATTTGGCAGGGCCATGCGTAGCCGCGTCGTCCACTTGTTGGCCGTTTCCTCGCTCTCCTGTCCGCGCCGGGCCGCGTCTTCGTCAATTTCCCAGCGCATTTCCTGCCCCGGCCAGATCTGCCCCTGCCAGGAAAAATTTTGTGTCGCCAGGGCGTCCAGTTGCTGCTGGACGAGCGGTTGTGCCTGCGGGGCGACCATCTGCCCGGGTTGCTGGGCCTGTGTCTGCGCAACACCCGCCTTGCTGGTATCGACTCCGGTGCTCTGCGTTTGCGCCACCACGTCGGCCGCAAGGCGGGGCGTACTGGCCACCGGCTCGCCAGTGTTTTGCGGAATTTTTAAATGTGCTGTACCTGCCAGTTCCTCGGCAGACGCAGCAGCGAATGCTGCAGGCGAAGAGAGTTTGCCCTGCGGTTCCTGCAGCAGTGCCGCTTTTGCAAACCGGCCTTCGATCCATTCGGCCTGGTGCGCTTCGTAAAACATGCCGCTTTGCGTGATTGCCTGCTTGAGCAGGGGCAGCAGGTCCTGTGCGCTGCTCGGCGGGGCGCTGGCGATCGGCTGGTTGCCGTTGAGCGGCAATGCTACGGAACCGCCTTTGGCTTCGCGCGCACCGGAAAAGAGATCGCTGATCAATTGGCCGGTACGGCTCAGCGTTGCCGACGTCGATGCGGCGGCTGTCTTGCCGCCTTCGCCCTCCTGGCGCGAAACGACGGCCAGCGCCAGTTTGCCGTCGGACTCGGTGACCTGGAGTTCGAGCGAATCGCCACTCTTGGCCGAAAAGGGCAAGGCCAGGGTGACGCTGCGCTGGTTGATCATGGCGCGGTAGGTACCGTTGGGCAGCATGGCCTGGATTTCCGCCATGACCTTCTGGCCGGCCACAAGGCCAGAAAGTTTGTCGGAAATTTCCTGTGCGGGCGCAACCGGCCGCAGCGCCGTGTTGGCGGAAACCTGCAGACGGCTGGCGACATCGGGGGGGATCATTTCAGGTCACGGGTTTGGGTTCGCGTAACAGGATGCGTAGGGCCTTCTGGCGTTCTTCGACAAGCAGGCAGGTTCGTTCGTCCAGTTGCTGGCAACGTTCGATGATTAGTCGGGCTTGCGCCTGTTCCGCGGCAGGCAGTTGCACGTCAAGGTCGGCAGGCAGATGGGCCAGAAGCGTACCGCGCTCCTCGCCAACCCGCACCAGTTCTTCCCACTCCTGTGCTTCGGCCGCGCCGGCCATGGCCTCGGAGAGCGCCAGAAAACTCTCCAGCGCAAGCAGCGATTGGCTCATGCCACCGCTTGTTGTTGCTGAGCAGGTGAAATGCCCCGCCAGGCGGAATGAATTTCTTCGAGCAGGCCCGAGACTTCCTCCAGCGCCTTCAGATCATTCTTCATGTTGGCAGTGAGCAGGCGCAAGACCATGTAGTCGTAGAGTGCGTCGAGTTGTGCGGCGATATCACCACCGTTTTCCAGGTCAAGACTCACCTTGAGGCCGTTGCTGATGATATCGATGGCTTTTGAGATGGACTCGCCCTTGGCAGCGATCTGTTTCATCTGCATGGCCGCACGGGCACTGCCCACAGCGGCTTGAGCGCCGGAAAAGAGCAGCAGAATCAGCCGGTGCGGGTCAGCGACCTCAACCGCTGCCTCAACGCCTGCTTTTTTATAGGCCGAAATCCCGTTTCGTGCATTGCCAAGCATTCACTGCTCCTAGTTGCTATTCCTGATGCTGCCTGACTTCGGCAGATTGGCTAGTTGCTGCGTTAGATAGGTACTCGTCTGGTTCATATTAGACATCATCACGTCAAGATCGGTGAACTGCTTGCGGTAACGTGCTTCAATATTTTTCAGGCGCAGGACAATGGCTTCACTCTGTTTGCCGAGACCCTTGATTGAGGTCTGGATGCCTTCGGTGCGGGTCGTAATGCTGCCGGTGGAGCCGATCAGGCCGTCGGTGGCTGTTTTGAATGCGTTGCCATAGCCCGCGACCAGATTGGCGACACCCGTCACGTTATTGTTAATCGCTGCCGTCAGCTTTGCGGAATTAACGGCTAAAGACCCGTCCTTCAGCATGCTCACGCCGATGTCAGAAAGACGTTGCAATGTGCTGTCGGTAAGTCCGGCAGGGGCGCGCCCGATTGCGGAGCGCAGGATGCTCTGGGCTGCACGCAGGGTGCTGTCACCGTTGAGCGTGCCGGCAACCTTGGTCGTCACGTTATAACTGCCCAGGCTATTGGCTGTGGTATTGAAGTCGTTGTAGGCTTTGACGAGGGCGTTGACGCCAGCCGTCAGGCTGGAGTTGTCGCGCGATACGGTGAGTGTGGTTGGCTTGTCCGCTTCGCTTTTTTTGGTCAGCGTCAGCGAAATGCCGTCAATGACGGTGCTTACGGTATTGGTGGCCGCAGTGGTGGCTATGCCATTCAGTATGAATGCAGAGCCTTGCGCCGCTTGCAGTTGGGTGAATTCGTCGGCATTTCCGCCGGTGCCGTCGTAAGACAGGCCGGCAATACCGGAGAGCGTGATGACCTGATCGCTGCCTACCGAGTCACTGACCAACACCAGTTGTTTGCCCGCCGTTCCATTGATTACCGTGGCGGAGACCCCTGCCTTGGCGGCGTTTACGGCGTCGCGAATAGCTTCGGGCGTGGCGCCGTCGGCGATGTTAAGAGAGGTGGTTTTGGTGGGGCTGCTTTCGCCCTGGGTGTCGAGCGTGATGGTCAGTATTCCGCCACCCCCAACCAGCTTGTTGTTGGCGTCAAACGGACTGGAAACACCCGTTGCGGTGGCTATACGGTGCTGCTGGGCAAGTTGGGTGACTTCCAGGCTGTAGGTGCCGGGTACTGCACTTGAAGAGGCTGTGGCCGACGCAATGTCCGCATCAGCAATCGTCGTTTTGAAAACGCTGAATTTATCAAACGCGCTGCTGCCGGTGTCAGGTATCAGTGCCGATGCGGCACTTTGCAAAGCCGAAAGGGCTCCTTTCAGCGAACCAAGGGCGGAAATCTTGGCCTGATACCCCGCTTCTTTTGCGGACAGCGCCGTCAGCGGGCGCTGTTCAACGGACATCAGCTTGGTGATGATGCCGTCAATGTCAAGATTCGAGCCTATGCCCGTTGAGGTGATTGCCATGTTTTTCTCCTGCGCCTACTTGTGTTCCTGAGCAGCACTCCGCCGCATAGACAATACGCACGATACGCTACGCGGGGTGTTCAGGCACTTTGTTTCAAAAACAAGCCCTTGATGCTGTCCAGCGTTTTGGCAATGGCAATCATTTCTTCCGACGGAATTTGCCGGATCACTTCCTTGGTCTGGCTGTCAATAACCGTAACCACGACCTGGTTGGTGTCATTGTTGACCCTAAACTGAAGGTCGCTGTTAAAGGGTTGAATGTATTCACGAATGCTGCTGACTGCTGCTTCCAGCTGCTCCTTGCTGGCCGGCTGTTCGGGCGGGGCTGATTGTTGAACAGGTGGTGCAACCGCTTTTTCCGCACGCGATACAGCGCCGGCGTCGGTACTGCTTTGGGGCGGCAACGAAGTGCTGATAGCTTGGATGTTCATGTCAAACTCCTTGGCTGAATGTCACCGGGGCGCGGTCGCGTTACCGCCACCGCGCCCCTGATTTTACTTCGTATTGAGACTATTTGTTAAGCTTAACCTTGAAGCAGCGTCAGCACGTTCTGCGGTAGCGCATTGGCTTGTGCCAGCATTGCCGTACCCGCTTGTTGCAGGATCGAGTTACGGGTCAGATTGGCCGTTTCCTGCGCAAAGTCCGCATCCTGAATCCGGCT
>CAIVZW010000246.1 GCA_903910495.1 uncultured beta proteobacterium | reverse complement strand
ACGCCGCCGGTAAAACGCCGCACTTCCCCGAGCAGGGCATTCATCATGGCCGCCGGTGGCAGATCCGCCCTATGACCCGCCCCGAGCAAGCCGGACAGGCGCTCCAGCCCGAACTCCTCGCCCGCCGCGCTGCAGGCCTCGGTGATGCCGTCGGAGAACACCAGCAGGCTGTCGCCCGGGGCGACAGCAAGGGTGATCTGAACGTAGTTCTCGTCGGCCATGACGCCGATCGGCAGGTTGTCTCCCATGATCTGCTCGGCCAGCCCATCGCGGCTGCGCACGAGCAGGCCGGGCGTATGGCCGGCGTTGACGTAGGTGAGCGTGCCTGCCTCCAGGTCAAAGCGGTAGAGGACGAGTGTGGCAAACGAGGACAAGGCCATCAGCTGCGGCGTCAGCGCCAGATGCATGGCATTGACGATCTGTGCCGGCGTCGGCAGGTTGGGCGTACCGGCACTGGCGACCAGCAGTTCGGTGAGCGCGTTACTGTAGGCGGTCATGATGCCGGCGCCCATCAGCGCCGCCTGTACGCCCTTGCCCATGACGTCGCCGACCAGCACCTCGAAGCAGGCGGGGTGATAGCGGCGGATGGCATGGAAATCACCGTCGATGCCTTGCGACGGTTCGGAAAAAGCCGCCAAGCACGCACCCTCAAAATCGGCGGGGATCTTGCCTTGGAGCAGGGTGCTCTGGATGCTGGCGCCGATCTCGACCTCATGCCGTCGCATCTGCCCCAAGGCTTGGGCGGTTTGTTTGCGCCCGGTAATGTCTTCCTTTACGGCGATGTAATGGGTGACCTTGCCGTTCTCGTCCTTGAGCCCCGAGATGGCGGCATACTCCCAGAACAGTTGGCCATCCTTGCGCCGGTTGGAGAGCTCGCCGCGCCAGGTACCCCCCTCGGGAATCACCTGCCACAACTCGCGGTAGGTCTCGGCCGATGTCATGCCCGACTTGAGGAAGCGCGGGTTGCGCCCGAGCACCTCAGCACTGGTGTAGCCCGTGAGCGCCTCAAAACTGGCATTCACGTACTCAATGCGGCCTCCCCGGTCAGTGATCACGACCGAGGACGGGCTCTGCTCCACCGCCCGTAACAGCTTGCGCAACTCGGCCTCTTTCTTCTTGCGCGCGCTGATGTCGCGAATGATCGCGGTCAGGAACACGCTCTCGCCAGAAAACCACTTCGCGCGTGAGATTTCCACCGGAATCTCGCGCCCGTCCTGCGTCAGCGCGTACGTCTCCTGCAAGGGCAGGGTGTCGATCTTGCCAGGGTCTTGCGCGCGCGCCCCGAGGATCTTCGGGGCATGAAAATGGTGGTAGCGCTCCGGCATGATCACGGTCATCGCTTGCCCGATGATCTGTTCCCGGGAGTGACCGAAGATGCGCTCGGCCGCGTCGTTCCAGTCGACAATTCTGCCCACGGAGTCCGCCGTGACGATGGCGTCGGCTGCGGTTGTGATCAGCGCGTGGTGGCGCGCTTCACTCGCGCGCACCGATTCATTGGCGTTCCGGGTGGTTTCTTCGGCCGCCCGGGCGGCCGCGAGGGCCACGCTGAGCGTCTGGCTGACGTGTTTCAGATGGTCGCGCTGGGCTTCGACTTCCTTGCGCAACTCCTCGCGCTCGAGCAGGTTGCGAATTCGCAGGCGGGCGATCTCGACGTTGATCGGCTTGCTCATGTAGTCGGCGGCGCCCAGCGCCAGGCCGGCGCTCTCGGCCGCGCTGTCGCCCAGCGCCGTGACGAAAATCACCGGAATCCTGCGCAGATCAGGATCGGCCTTCAGGCGCCGGCAGGTCTCGTAGCCGTCCATCTCCGGCATCATCACGTCGAGCAGGATCAGGTCCGGCATTATCTCGGACGCCAGGGCCAGTCCGGCCTCGCCCGAGGTGGCGATCTGCAGCTGGAAGTCCGCTCCCAGCGCTGCTCCCAGTGTCAGCAGATTCGACGGCTGGTCGTCGATGGCCAGGATTTTGGGTTTCGTAAGCGTCATGTGCGCTGCTCCCAGTAATGCGTGCTGGCCAGAGGGCGCAAGCGCTCCAGGGCCAGGGCGAAGTGCATTCCTTTGAGCAGCCGCCCGGCTGCGTCGATTTCTTCTGCCGCCGACGTGCCGGCGACGGTTTCCTGCACGGCGCGGAAGCGCTCGATGGCGGCGAACATGTTTTGCTCGAGCAGGGGCAAGAGCTCCGCCACCTGCGCCACGACGCGCGCCACGTCCAGCGGCCGCTCGGCCACCGCCGGCGCGCTCGGCACCACTGCCGGCAGCCACTTGGCGAGCTCCGCCTGCAGGGCCTTGAACATGACCGGTTTGCTCAGGACCTCGTCCATGCCCGCCGCCAGGCAGCGCTGCCGGTCTTCGGCGAAGGCTTCGGCGGT
>CAIVZW010000245.1 GCA_903910495.1 uncultured beta proteobacterium | reverse complement strand
TGTGGTCGTTCCTTATCAGGATTATTTGCGGTTTTCAGTCAACACAGAAAAGAAGGTTTATTTTCCGCATGAGGTTGTTCACAGTCATGCGGTCGAAGAAAAAAGCCTGGTTCGGTCTTGGCGTGAATACAAGGGGCTTTCTCAGGAAGAGATGGCAAACCGTATGGGTATTTCCCAGCCGGCTTATGCTCAAATGGAAAAGCCATCCGCCAGGTTGCGATTGAATACAAGAATCCGCATTGCTTCAGCATTGGGAATTTTCCCGGAACAACTGACATTGAATTGAATTTGCTGTGATCTTCAGCACTGAATTACCGGTCGAGGCTTAGCGAGTCCATCAGCCTGCGGTAAGGACGTGAGTGTAACATCGCCCTCTATCATTGTGGCTTGAGATCCGCTGTCGAGTATTCTGGTTCGTTGTCACCATAAGCACGCGCAAGTCCCTGAACGCCAAGCGCAGCCCACTCGGAGTGTTCAACGTCGGGAGCAACAACCGTCACAATGAGAGGCGCGTTGGCTATCAGCTCGAACGGCTCATCGAGAACGATATGCTCGCCGTCATAGTGTGCTCTGAGAATCGCAGTTTCCATGTCAGAAAAATCCCTCCCTGATTCGGGACAAGCGCACAGAAACGCTTTTACGTAAAGTTGACGACTTCGTAGAAAGTCCGGATGCTGCGTTGCCTGGTAACAAGCTCAACAATCGAGCGCATTGCAGCGTACGAAAAGTACGCTTCATTCCTCAGGATTGTCGCCGAAAGCTCCGGAGCTACGCGCCTTGCCTGCGAACTTTTTACGAAGCCGTCCGATTTTGACTTTTTACGCGTTTATCAATTCCGTGCCCAGATTCATGATTTCCACATAGCGAACATAGCTGAAAATCCGGTTTCGTTTTTGTGCCGTGTGTTCTCGAACAATTCCCAGTCGCTCCAGATGGCTCAAACATTTGTTGACGGTTGCCGGGGTAATGCCCGTTTTTTCCACCAACCAGCCGGATGTGGCGATGGGATGCTCCAGAAGCGCCCGATGGACCAGAAGCGCCGACAGACCGGCACGGCCCAGCTCCCTGATTCTGGCGGCATCTTCACTGGAAAGTGCAATCAGTTGCCGGGCTGTTTCCATCGACTGGCTGGCGGTAACAATGACCGCATCGGCAAAAAAATCGAGCCATGCCTCCCAGTTTCCGGTCAGGCGAATGCTGTTCAGCAGCTCGTAGTAAATTTGCCGGTGCGTCTTGAAATAGAGGCTTAAATACAGCATCGGCTTTTGCAATGCCTTTTGATCGCACAAAAGGAGCGTAATCAGAAGTCTTCCGATGCGGCCGTTGCCATCCAGAAACGGATGGATGCTCTCAAACTGCACATGGAACAAGGCCGCTTTCAGCAAAACCGGTGTGGGTTCCGGCTGATCGTGCAGAAACAGCTCCAGCCTGCCCATGCACGCGAGCACCTGTTCCGCGGGTGGCGGAACGTAAGCGGCATTACCGGGTCGCGTGCCACCTATCCAGTTCTGGCTGCGCCGGAATTCCCCCGGCGCCTTTCTACTGCCGCGCCCCTTTGAAAGCAGCACCTCATGAATTTCCCGGATCAAACGCAGAGACAGTGGAAATCCTTCGGCCAAACGGGCCAAGCCATGGTTACGAGCCGCAACAGAACTGCTGACCTCCTGGACATCTTGCAAGGGAACGCCCGGCTCCTGGTCCAGCTCGAACATTAACAGATCAGAAAGCGATGACTGGGTGCCTTCAATCATGGAAGAAAGAACGGCCTCTTTGCG
>CAIVZW010000244.1 GCA_903910495.1 uncultured beta proteobacterium | reverse complement strand
GCCGCTCGACGAACTGAAGAAATTCCGCCAGCTGCACAGCAAGACACCCGGCCACCCCGAATACGGCCACACCGCAGGCGTTGAAACTACCACCGGCCCGCTCGGACAGGGCCTGGGCAACGCCGTCGGCTTCGCCCTCGCCGAACAGCTTCTTGCCGCCGAATTCAACCGCGACGGCTTCCACATTGTCGACCACTACAGTTACGCCTTCATGGGCGACGGTTGCCTGATGGAAGGCATCTCTCACGAAGTCTGCTCGCTCGCCGGCACCTGGAAACTTGCCAAGCTGATCGCCTTCTACGACGATAACGGTATCTCCATCGACGGCCACGTCAGCGGCTGGTTTGCCGACGACACCCCCAAACGCTTTGAAGCCTACGGCTGGAACGTCATCCGCAACGTCGACGGCCATGACATCGACGCTGTCGATCTGGCCATCCGCACCGCCAAACTGCAGAATGACAAACCGACCCTGATCTGTTGCCAGACCATCATCGGCAAAGGCTCGCCGAACAAGGCCGGGACCCACGACGTGCATGGTTCCCCATTGGGCAAGGACGAAATCGCTGCCACCCGGGTAGCCCTCGGTATCACCGACGGCGCCTTTGAAATACTCGACGCCGTGTGCGCCCTGTGGAATGCCAGAGAGGCCGGCGCCCGGCGCCAGGCCGAATGGGACACCCTGTTCGCCGCCTATCGCCTGGCTCATCCCGAACTCGCCGCCGAGTTCGTGCGTCGCAGCACAGGCGAACTGCACCCCGAATTCGCCACTCAGGCTGCCGCCGCCCTGCGTGCCATCATCGACAAGGGCGAGGTTATCGCCACGCGCAAGGCCTCACAGAACGCGATTCAGGCGTTGGCGCCCAGCGTTCCCGAATTCATCGGCGGCTCCGCCGACCTGGCACCGTCCAACCTGACCCAGTGGAAAGGCTGCCGCGACCTGCGTCCGGAAACCATGGACGCGGGTGGTAACTACATCCATTACGGCGTGCGCGAATTCGGCATGGCCGTGATCATGAACGGCCTGATCCTGCACGGCGGGTTCCGCCCCTTCGGCGGTACCTTCCTGATGTTCTCCGAATACGCCCGCAACGCCATCCGCATGGCGGCGCTGATGCGCATCAATCCGATCTACGTATTCACCCATGACTCCATCGGTGTCGGCGAAGACGGCCCGACGCACCAGCCGGTCGAGCAGACTGCCACCCTGCGCATGATGCCCAACCTCGACGTCTGGCGTCCCTGTGACAGCGTCGAAACCTTCATCGCCTGGCAGATGGCCCTCGAACATAAAACCACGCCGACGGCCCTGATCCTCACCCGCCAGAATTTGCCGCATCAGGTTCGCGACGCCGGACAGATCAAAGCCATCCGCCAAGGGGGCTACATCCTCAAGGACTGTCCCGGCACGGCGCAGGCGGTGATCATCGCCACCGGCTCGGAAGTCGGTCTGGCCATCAGTGCGCAACAGACGCTGGCGGAAAAGGGCATTGCCGTACGTGTGGTCTCGATGCCTTCGAACTTCCTGTTCGATGCCCAGGACGCCGCCTTCCGTGACGCGGTGCTGCCGCGCGGCATCCCGCGCGTGGCGGTGGAGGCCGGGGTCACCGGTTACTGGCGCCAGTATGTCGGTCTGGAGGGGGCGGTGGTCGGCATCGACCGCTTCGGCGAGTGCGGGCCGGCCGCTCAGGTCTTCGAGTTCCTCGGAGTCACCGCCGCCAAGGTCATCGCCGCCGTCGAAGGGGTCATCGCGCGCTGATACGGCTCAGCATTCCCTTGCGGTCAGAGGGCGAGGGTTTGTAAGCCCCTCTCCTGCGGGAGAGGGGTTAGGGTGAGGGCCTTTCCCCATCCGGCAACAGAAGGAAGTAAAACACCCATGCCCGTCATTTCCATCTGCCTGAGTCCCGGACTCCAGCGCTCGGTCACCATCGATTCTCTGGTTCTGGGGGAAGTGAACCGGCTGCACAGCGTTGTCGTTGATGTTGCCGGCAAGGGCGTTAATGTCTGCCGGGTTTTGCAAAGACTCGGGGTTGAAGCCTTCTGTCTGGCCCAGGGCGGGAGCAACGCGGACGAGATCATGGCGCTGGCCGGGCTGGAAGGCCTGAATCTCCGCCTGATTCCCGCTACCGGCCGCTTGCGCACCTGCACTTCGATCATTGAAATGCACCATGCCGCTGGCCGCCGGGTGACTGAACTCGTGGAACCGAATTCGCCAGTCAATGACGCCTGTGTCAGCTTGATGACGCAAACGCTGCAACAGCAATTGCCTTCGGCCACGGCCTGCGTGATTGCCGGGTCGATGGCCTCCGGTTTTCCTGCGGGCTACCAGGCTCGATTGGCAAACATGGCCCGGGAGGCCGGTGTCCCTGTCATTCTTGACCTGCAGGGCGAGCCCTTGCGACAGGCCATCGCTGCGCAACCGGCCGTGGTCAAGATCAATCTGGCCGAATTCGTTGCCAGCTTTCTCGCAGACCGGTTTACGGGCGGCGAACATTGCGGCGAGTCGGCGGCGACCGAACTGTCCCCTATCCTGATGGATGCCGTGGCCGAGGTGTCACGTCGTCATCAACCGACCTTTGTGCTGACCCGGGGCGCCAATAGCATTCTGCTGGCCCGGGGAGGAGAGCTGCGCAGCATCCCGGTGCCTGTGCTTGCGGCAGAAGAAAGCATGAGCCCGATTGGTTCCGGAGACGCATTCCTGGCCGGGATGCTGGCCCAGCTGCTGGCTGCCGGTGGCCTGGAAAAGCCGCATCCAATTTCGCTGGATGTCATTGAAACAACGATAGCTTTCGCTATCGCCTGCGCTCAGTCCAATGCCCGGGGCCTGCGCCCGGGTTTTCTCGAAGATTCCTTCACGCGCCAGCTGTAGTGCCGGAAAATGAATAAATACGATTGCAATTACCCGACTTTAGTCGGGTGACAGCGGGGGCAGGTCACTCGTAGTGTGTTTGGCAAGCTGGCGCAGTCAGTCAAAGTCGTCAACCGGACTGCTGGTCTGCGGGTATGCAATGTGGATCATGCTGGCTTGTTGCTAACAACGCAGAGGTAGTTCAGACTGCGCTTTTCAACCCAGACACAAACGGAGGAATCAATGATTTCAAAGAAACTGGTAGGGGCGGCAGTTCTAAGCCTGTTTGCTACGGTCGCTACTGCGGCGTTTCCTGATCGGGATATCACAGGAACGATCATGTGGGGTGCCGGCGGCGCGATGGACGTTGTTTCGCGCGCAGTGGGACCGCATGCCGAGCAGGCGCTGGGCAAGAAGATCATCATGGTCAACAAGGCTGGCGGCACCGGCGCGATTGCCACCAATTATGTCAATAACGCACCGGCTGACGGTTATTCCTTGCTGTTCGGCGCGGAGAATCCGCAATTGCACAAGGTGCTCGGGCTTGCCGAATTCGACTATGACAAGTTCTACCCGGTGGCGATTCTCGGTCGCGGTTTAGGTGTCATCGTCGTCAAGGCGGACGCGCCGTGGAAGACCTTGACCGAGTTGATCGACGAAACGAAAAAGAATCCCGGCAAAGTTAAAATGGCGATGACCGGCCCGGGTGGTTTGCCGCATACGGTTGCCTCGATGATGGGTGCTGTCACCAAGTTCAGCGTCATTTCGGTGCCCTTCGACGGCGAAGGTCCGGCAGTGACTGCCGTCATGGGTGGCCATGCCGACTTCACGCCGGTCGGACTGGGCGCCGCGGCAGAGAGTATCAAGGCTGGCCGCATCAGAGCATTGGCCATTGTCAACACCGAGCCGGTACCGTCCCTGCCCGGAGTTCCGGCGATAACCAAGGAATTCCCCGAATTTGCGAAGTTCCTGCCATGGGGTCCTTTCTACGGGGTCTTTGTCAGGCGCGACACCCCGGATGACATCAAGGCGACGCTTGTGAAGGCGTTCAAGACGGCGGGCGATGATCCGCAGTTCAAGCAGTTGATGACGGATCGCGGCAATATCCTGATGAATATTTCCGGCACCGAGGCGGACAAATTCATCAGCAAATGGCAGGCAGTTACGAGTTGGTTGTTACAGGACGTCGGCGCAGCCAAAATTTCGCCCGAGAAATTCGGGATACCAAGGCCCTGAGTTGATCTGAGCCGGCCCGGTGCATTTCCGCCGGGCTGGTCAGCGCCACGAGCGTGCGCCGTGTCTGTGGTGAGCCCAGGAACGCTGCGCATGGCCAGTCGTAAATCACGATTATTGCGCGTTGCCGATAGCACGCGGCCAACGCGCCAAGAGGAGTGGTGTTGATGGATGAAAAGCTTTTGCACAAACCGCGCTTGCCCGGCGAACTCGGGTTTGCTCTGGCCATGCTGTTGTTTGGCTTGACCGCGTTGTGGCTGTCGTATCGGATTTCCGGATTTTCTTCGTGGAGTTCGGCGGGCTCCGTGCCGCTGGGAACAAGTTTTTTCCTCAGCGCGAGCGCGGTGATGATCGTGATCCGCACGCTGCGCAAACCGCCGCTGCAAGTCAGTTCTGACAACCCGGTGACGCGGCAGTTTTACGAAAAGATTTTTCCGATGCGGCACATCCTGTTCACTGCGGTGATCGTGCTTTACATGATCCTGCTCGAGTCGCTCGGATTCATAACCAGCTCATTCCTGTATTTGCTGGCGTCCAGTCTGGTTCTGGGTGAGCGCCGCTACGTGCATATGATCGTTGTCAACCTGCTGTCGCTGGCCGTGGTCTACCTGGTGTTCCAAACGGCGTTCTCGGTGGTGTTGCCGACCGGGCCCATCGAAAGGCTATTCCAATGAGCGAACTGGATTTCATGACGGGGGCATCTTATTTCTTCGCCAGCTGGATTGACCCTTACCTGCTATTCCTGACGGCTGCCGGAACTTTTTTCGGCATTTACATCGGTGCCATTCCGGGCCTTTCGGTGACGATGGCGGTGTCCATCCTGATTTCGTTTACCTTCAAGTGGCACGTCAACGAAGCGCTGGCGCTGATTGCCGGGATCTATTATGGCGGGGTCTATGGCGGTTCGCGCAGTGCCATCCTGATCAATGTTCCTGGAGCGCCGGCGGCGATTGCCTCGGGCTTTGACGGCTATCCGCTGGCCAAACTGGGTGAAGCCGGGCAGGCCATAGGACTGACCACACTGATGGGTGTCGTCGGCGGCTTCATCGGCATCTTCTGCCTGGCGGTCGGGGCGCCGGTGCTGTCCAAGTTGGCGTTACTCTTCGCGCCGCGCGATTACATGATGCTGGCGGTCTGGGGCCTGCTGCTGGTCGGCAGCCTGTCCGGTGAATCGCTGGCCAAAGGGGTGTTTGCCGGGGCGCTGGGCATACTGTTCGGAACCGTCGGCCTTGATCCGCTGACCGCCGAACCGCGCTTTACCTTCGGTTTCGTCGAACTGACGGCAGGGGCGCCGTATGTGGCAGCGATGATCGGACTATTCGGCGTCTCAGAGGTGCTGGTGCAGATTCATGAACTGCACTTTCCGAACGTCAAGCAGAACCTGGCGAAGATTTTGCCATCGTGGAAACTGGTTCGCAAGTACCTGCCGCTGGCCTCGCGCTGCTCGCTGATCGGCATGGTCATTGGCGCGCTGCCGGGCGCGGGCGGCGACATTGCGGCCTTGATGGCTTACGATCACGCCAAGCGAACGGTCAAGAATCCGTCGCGCCCATTCGGTGAGGGCGCCTGGGAAGGCATCGTGGCACCCGAAGCGGCAGCCGTCGGTTCCATTGGCGGCTGCTATATTCCAATGCTGACCCTCGGCATTCCGGGCGACGCGGTGACGGCGGTGATTATCGGGGCACTCTACATCCACGGCTTGCGACCCGGGCCGATGATGCTGATCGAAACCCCGCACCTGTTCTGGTTTACCGTCGGCAATCTGGTGCTCGCCAACATCTGGCTGGCCCTGCTCGGTTTCACCGGCATCAGGATGTTTGCCAAGATCGTTGAAATTCCCAAGGCCGCGCTGCTGCCGATGATCGTCATTCTCTCGGCGGTCGGCTCCTACGCGATCCAGAACAATCCAATGGACGTCTACTGGATGCTCGGTTTCGGCGTCTTCGGCTACTTCCTCAAGATGTATGGCTTCCAGGTCGGACCGGTCATCCTCGGGATCATCCTCGGACCCTTGCTCGACACCAACTATCGCCGGGCGATGATTTCAGCCGGCGACGCGCCGCTGTCATTCGTACTCGAATTTTTCACCAGCCCGGTATCCCTGGTGCTGCTCGGCCTGCTCGCCCTGACGATTCTCAGCCAGACGCGTTTCTGGGGAATGATCACCGGCACCGGCAAACGTGCCGGCGGCTATGCTGAATAAAATTCAAGTAGAGTGTGCTAAACCATTGTAATCCGATCGACAACCCGTATCAGGAGACCAAGCAGTCATGAATCAAGTCAAACCCATTCAAGTGAACGGCAAACCGCTGGGCGGCGGTGCGCTACCGATCATCATCACGCCGCTGGTCGGCAAGACTGCGGAAGCGATACTTGATGAAGTCGCGGCCATTGTTCCCAAGAAGCCTGATCTCCTCGAATGGCGGATCGATTTCTTTGCTGCCATCGGCGATGCCAAGGCGGTGGTTGACACCGCGCTACTGATCCGCAAGGCGGCGGGAGGCATTCCGGTGCTGCTGACGCGGCGCAACGTCACCGAGGGCGGAAATCCGATCCCGATTGGCGAACCGGCAGTGGTGGCGATGTACATCGCGGCCTGCGAAGCGCGCTGCGTTGAAATCATCGACTACGAGCTCTCCAACGCGCCCGCCGATCTGCAGCGCCTGCGCAAAGTATCGAAAGCCAACGCCATCACCATGATCATGTCCTATCACAACTTCCAGATGACGCCGGATGCGGTGACGCTGGACAGCAAGTTTGTCGCCGCCGAGCGCCTCGGCGCCGACGTCGCCAAGGTGGCGGTGATGCCGCAAACCGAACAGGACGTGCTGGCTCTGCTCGCGGCGACTGACCGGGCGCGGCAGAAGGTTGGCGTGCCGCTGATCAGCATGTCGATGGGCGGTATCGGTTCGTTGTCGCGGATCATGGGCTGGGTCTATGGTTCGGCCGCTACTTTTGCTGTTGGTAAAAGCAGTTCGGCACCGGGACAAATCGCCATCGAGGATTTGCGTTCGGTGCTGGCGACCGTGCGCAAGGCCGTCACCGGCCAATGATGCCGGGCAGGGGCGTGCAGAACATGCGCAGACCCTCCCGGTGCCGATTGCGGGCTTCTTCAGGCAGTCTCTCGTGATTGATGGCTTGGAGAAGTTGTCCGCACCGAGCGTGCTCAATGCGCGTTGCTGCTCGCGCCCATGGCCTCGTCACGGTAGAATTTGCCCGGTTCAAATCTGCAAAGCCACACACAGGCGTACTTGTGCTGAGCCGAGAGCCGATGCGGCAGCTTCGATGAGATTGAGATTGGGCAGCACGGTTTCGCGAATGACGGCCTTGAAAAGATCGGCCTTGCTCGGGAAACACAGGTAGACCGTGCCCTTGGTCACCTTGGCGGGTAGGGGTATTGACCATGGGAAATCAGTTAGTAACTAAACGGTCAGTCATTAAACGATATGACTCGTCGCTGCTTAAGCGCTCCCAGAGCGTAAATATCCCGTTGCGAGATAATCCCGTACAAATGAGTTTCCTGTCGGTCTTCGGAGGACTCTTGGATAGACCGCGCATTTACGTTTGAGCAAATTCTGGTTATAATCCAATGGTTTTCCGCTAGCCCCCTTGGGGGCAATTTTTTACGGGGATGGGCTTTTCGCCCATTTTTTATTTGTGGCTATGGATTTGCACGAACTTCTCGATAAAACGCTGACTGGTCTCGGTTACGAACTCGTGGACCTTGAACAGAGTCCGCGTGGCCGTATATTGCGGTTGTTCATCGACAAGCCGGATAAGGCGGGTGGTATCGATGTCGAGGATTGTGCGCTGGTCAGCAATCAGCTCTCGCGTGTTCTGGCCGTCGAAAACGTCGACTATGACCGTCTCGAGGTTTCCTCGCCCGGTCTGGACCGGGTGTTGAAAAAGCCGGCGGATTATGAGCGCTATTGCGGGTCGGAAATCAATCTGAGGCTACGGCTCCCGCTGGGCGGTCGACGCAATTTTAACGGAGTCCTGCACGCGGTGCAGGACGGCAAGGTACGCCTGACGATTGATACGGGCGAAGTGGAACTGGAACTTGGCAATATTGACAAGGCACGGCTGGTTCCAAAGTTCGACTAGATGATCAGGCTGGATTAGGGGGTAGTGAGAATATGAGTCGCGAAATATTGCTGCTGGTCGATGTGCTGGCGCGTGAGAAGAATGTGACCAAGGACATTGTCTTCGGGGCACTTGAACTGGCGCTGGCGTCAGCAACCAAAAAACGTGTTCACGACGAGGCCGATGTGCGCGTCGTGGTCGACCGCGAAACCGGGGATTTCGAGACCTTCCGGCGCTGGGAGATTGTGGCCGACGAAGATTTCGTTCATGAGGCCCAGCACATTCCGATGTCCGAAGCCCAGAAACAGGATCCGGAAGTGGAACTCGGCGACTACCTCGAAGAATCGCTGGAGCCGATCGATTTCGGGCGGATTGGCGCGCAGGCGGCCAAGCAGGTCATCCTGCAGAAAATCCGCGATGCCGAACGCGACCAGATTCTCAATGATTTCCTGGAGCGCAAGGAGCATCTCGTCACCGGTACCATCAAGCGCATGGAACGCGGTAACGCCATCATCGAGGCCGGCAAAATCGAGGCGGTGCTGCCGCGCGACCAGATGATCCCGCGTGAGAACCTGCGCGTCGGTGATCGCGTCAAGGCCTTCCTGCTGCGCATCGATCGCGCTGCCCGCGGTCCGCAGTTGATTCTTTCGCGCACGGCGCCCGAGTTCATCATCAAGCTGTTCGAGATGGAAGTGCCGGAGGTCGATGACGGCCTGCTGGAAATCAAGGCGGCGGCCCGCGATGCCGGCATGCGCGCCAAGATTGCCGTCAAGTCCAACGACCAGCGCGTCGATCCGATCGGGACCTGCGTCGGCATGCGCGGCATGCGCGTCACGGCAGTAACCAACGAGTTGGCCGGTGAGCGCGTCGATATCGTGCTCTGGTCGGCCGATCCGGCACAGTTCGTGGTCGGCGCCCTGGCCCCGGCCGAGGTGATTTCGGTCGTCGTCGATGAAGACCGGCACTGCATGGACGTGGTGGTCGATGAAGACAACCTGGCGATAGCCATCGGGCGCGGCGGCCAGAACGTTCGCCTGGCTTCCGAAATGACCGGCTGGACGATCAACCTGATGACCGAGGAAGAGTCGCAGACGCGTGTCGAAGCCGAATCGGCAGCGATTCGCGTGCTCTTCATGGAAAAGCTCGATGTCGATGAGGAGGTGGCCAATATCCTGATCGGCGAGGGGTTCTCTACGCTGGAGGAAGTGGCCTACGTTCCACTCCATGAAATGCTTGAAATCGAAGCCTTTGATGAAACCACGGTGCAGGAATTGCGTGATCGCGCCCGCAACGTGTTGCTGACCGAAGCCATCGTCACCGAAGAGCAGATCGGCGATGTGGCCGAAGACCTGCTCGGCCTTGAAGGCATGGACAAGACGCTGGCCGGCAAACTGGCGGGTAACGGGATCAAGACACTGGACGGCCTGGCTGACCTGGCGGTCGACGAACTCACCGAAATGACCGGTATCGATACTGACCGTGCCAAACAACTGATCACCACGGCGCGCGCGCACTGGTTCGAGTAAGTAGAAAAGAGGATTCCACATGGCGCAAACAAGTGTTGCCCAATTTGCCACTGGCCTGAATATGCCGGCGGGGGCACTGCTCGAGCAGTTACAAAAAGCCGGTGTTGCCAAAAGCAAGCTTGATGACCTGCTTTCCGAGCAGGACAAGTCAAAGCTGCTCGAGTATCTGCGCCGTTCGCACGGCGACGCCGAGGCCAAGACCAAGATTACCCTGACGCGCAAGGAAACCAGCGAGATCAAGTCGCAGGACTCGCACGGCAAGTCGCGTACGGTTCAGGTTGAAGTGCGCAAGAAGCGGGTGCTGGTCAAGCGCGATGCACCGGAAGTCCCGCCCGAAGTTCGTGCCGAAGTGCCGGTGGTTGACGTCGTCCCACCCCAGCCGGTGGTGCTGGAGGTGGATGTCGTCCCGCCGCAGCCGGTGGTGCCGGATGTGGACCTTGTCGTGCTCCCGCCACTTGTGGAAAAAGTGCCAGAACCCGTCGTTGTCCAGTCGAAGGCCAAATCGGCCGCCAAGGCCAAAGCCAGGGCGGACGCCGAGGCCAAAGTCAAGGCCGAAGCCGGGGCTGAACCGGTCGCCGAAACCAGGGCCGGAAGCAAGAAGGTGGTGACGCGGGCCTCGATCATTGGGGAAGAACAGCAGAAACTTCGTGCCGAGGAAGATCGCCGCAACGCCGCACTGCGCGCCCATCAGGAAGCGGAGTACATGGAGAAGCAGCAGCGCATCGCTGATCTGGCGCGCCTGAAAATCGAAGCCGAAGAGAAGGCGGTGGCCGCGCGCGCCGCTGAAGTGGCAAAACAGGTTGCCGCACAGACAGCAAGCGACAAGCCGGCCGAAGACAAAACCTTGCACAAGCCGGCGGCGAAGCCCGGTACGGGCGACAAGAAGTTGGCCGAGAAAAAGGGGCAGTGGAAGAACGAAGGGGCCAACAAGCGGCAGGGACTGAAGACGCGCGGCGCGACGGGCGGTACCGGCTGGCGCGACAACAAGCATGGCAAGCGCAGCAATCGCGCGGCGGAGGTTGAAGAAGCGCATTCCTTCCAGGCACCGACCGAAGCGGTGGTGCATGAAGTGCATGTGCCGGAGACCATTTCAGTTTCCGATCTGGCGCACAAGATGTCGGTCAAGGCTACCGAGGTGATCAAGACGTTGATGAAGATGGGTTCGATGGTGACCATCAACCAGGTGCTCGATCAGGAAACGGCAATGATTATCGTCGAGGAAATGGGACACAAGGCATTTGCCGCCCGGCTCGATGATCCGGATGCCTTCATCGATGACGATGTTGAACACAAGGATGTGCCGCAGGAGCCACGCGCCCCGGTGGTTACCGTCATGGGGCACGTCGACCACGGCAAGACCTCGCTGCTCGACTTTATCCGGCGTACCCGCGTCGCCTCGGGCGAGGCGGGTGGCATCACGCAGCACATTGGCGCCTATCACGTCGAAACCGCGCGTGGCATGGTGACTTTCCTCGATACGCCAGGTCACGAAGCCTTTACGGCCATGCGTGCGCGTGGCGCCAAGGCAACCGACCTGGTCATTCTGGTCGTCGCCGCCGATGATGGCGTCATGCCACAGACGCGTGAGGCCATTCACCACGCCAAGGCGGCGGGGGTGCCGATCATTGTCGCGGTCAACAAGATCGACAAGCCGGATGCCAATCCCGAGCGTGTCAAGCAGGAACTGGTTGCCGAGCAGGTCATACCGGAAGAGTACGGTGGCGAAGCTCCGTTCATTTCCGTTTCCGCCAAGACCGGCGCGGGCATCGACGAACTGCTCGAAAATGTGCTGCTGCAGGCCGAAGTGCTCGAACTGAAGGCGCCGAAAGATGCTCCGGCCAAGGGTCTGATCATTGAAGCGCGCCTCGACAAGGGGCGTGGTCCGGTGGCGACGATGCTGGTACAGTCCGGTACCTTGCGCCAGGGCGACGTGCTGCTCGCCGGGCAGGTCTTTGGCCGCATCCGTGCCATGCTCGACGAAAACGGCAAGAACATCAAGGAAGCCGGACCCTCGATTCCGGTCGAAATCCTGGGTCTGTCGGATGTTCCGGCGGCCGGTCAGGAAGCCATGGTGCTGGCTGATGAACGCAAGGCTCGTGAAATTGCACTCTTCCGCCAAGGCAAGTTCCGTGACGTCAAACTGGCCAAGAAGCAGGCCGCCAACCTTGAAACCATCCTCGACCAGATGACCGAAGCCGAAGTCAAGATGCTGCCGCTGATCATCAAGGCAGACGTGCAGGGTTCGCAGGAAGCGTTGGTACAGTCCCTGCAGAAGCTGTCGACGGCGGAGGTCAAGGTCAACGTCATTCACGGTGCAGTCGGGGCGATCAGCGAATCCGACGTGCATCTGGCACAGGCGTCAAAGGCCGTCATCATCGGCT
>CAIVZW010000243.1 GCA_903910495.1 uncultured beta proteobacterium | reverse complement strand
GCTGCCGAGGCCGCCGATCCGGGTGGACTCGTCGGCGGTAACGATCGCCTTCTTGCCGGCAGTGTACTTGAGAATCTCGGATTTTTTCAACGGCTTGAGCGAGCTGACATTGATGACCTCGGCGGAAATGCCTTCGGCCTTGAGCAGCGCGGCTGCCTCGACCGACTTCCAGACCATCGCGCCGGTAGCGAAGATGACGACATCGCTGCCTTCGACGATTCGGTACATCTTGCCGATCTCGTAGTCACCTTCGGTCGGAGTATAGACCGGTAGATCGTTGCGGTTGATGCGGATATAGACCGGGCCCTTGTGCGTGACCATGGCCTTGACCATCTTGCGTGTTTCGACCGCGTCGATCGGGCAGAGAACGGTCATGCCGGGGATCAGGCACATGATGTTGGCTTCTTCGATCGACTGGTGCGTCTTGCCGTCGCCAAAGTCGGACAAGCCGCAGCTCGATCCGCAGATCCTCACGTTGGCCTGCGGGATGGCGATGCCGCAACGGATCTGGTCATAGGCCCGACCGACGGCAAACACCGCAAAGGTGCTGTAGAACGGGATCTTTCCGGCCAGGGCCAGTCCGGCGGCTGTGGACGCCATGTTCTGCTCGGCAATGCCCATTTCGAAGTGACGGTCCGGATAGGCATCCTTGAACAGGCAGGACATCGTCGATTTGCCGAGGTCCGCTTCGAGGACGACGATATCCGTGTTGGTCTTGCCGAATTCGACCAGGGCTTCGCCGTAGGCCATGCGCAAACTTTTCTTTTCCATGATCAGATCACCGCTTTCTGAGCTTCGAGCTCTGCCATTGCCTGGTTATACTTGGCTTGGTCAAATATTCCGTTGTGATAGGTTGCGACGTTCTCGGCAAAGGAAACCCCCTTGCCCTTGATGGTGTCGAGGATGACGAGCGTCGGCTTTCCCTTGGTCGCTTTGGCCTGGTCGATCCCGGCGATGATCTTTTCGACATCATGACCATCGACGGTGAGCACGTCCCAGCCGAAGGCTTTCCATTTCTTGTCCAGATCGGGGATGCTGAAGATATCCTCGGTGCGCCCGGTGGCCTGGATCTTGTTCCAGTCGAGGAAGGCCGTCAGGTTGTCGAGCTTGAAGTTGCTGGCGGCCATCGCGGCTTCCCAGAGCTGCCCTTCGGACTGTTCGCCGTCACCCATGATCACATAGACATGGTTGGGCTTCTTGTCCAGACGCAGGGCCAGAGCCATGCCGACGCCAATGGAAAGTCCCTGTCCAAGCGAACCGGTGACCGCTTCGATACCGGGTACGGTCAGGTCCGGGTGACCCTGGAGCAGACCGTTGAGACTCTTCACTTTCTGCAGTTCCTCGCGCGGAAAATATCCGAGTTCGCACAGGGCGGCGTACTGAATCAGCGCCGCGTGCCCCTTGGACAGCAGCAGACGATCGCGCTCGGGGCTCTTCGGATTGCTTTTGTCCACTTTCATGCTGTGGAAATAGAGCACGGCCATCGTCTCGGCCAGCGAAACTGACCCGCCCCAATGGCCGGCCTTGCCAACACCGATCATCTCCAGCACATTGCAACGGAGCTGCAGGGCGATGCCATTAAGCTCTTTGATCAACGCTTTGTTTGCCACGTGGTTCTCCTTTTATAAACTTAACTTTCCAAAAAAACTTTTAACATTCTACCGTCCTTGTTGTTTTCCAGGTCACGGAAAGCCTTCACTCCGTCAGATAGCGGATAAACATTCGTCATCAGCGGGGATATGTCTATTTTCTTCTCCTCAAGCAATTTCAGGCTGGCCTGGAATCCGGGGAAATCGTAGATGTAGTTGCCCTTGATCGTCAGTTCGGTGGTCACGATCTTCTGCATATTCACTTCGACCATCTTCTGCGCATTGCCGATCCAGACCACCGTCCCGCCGATGCGCAGGCAGTCGAGTGAATTGGCTGCCGTCGGGGCGATGCCGACGGCCTCGATGGCAAAATCGCACATTTTCCCGTGAGTAATCTTTTTCACTGATTCCAGAAAATCGACCTCGCGCGAATTGATGGTGTGGTCGGCCTGCATCATTCTGGCCGTCTGCAGCCGGAAATCCGTGGCGTCCGAAACGATGATGTTCCGGGCGCCGCGCAACTTGAGCAGCGCGACCGCCAGCAGGCCTATCGTTCCCGCCCCGATCACCATGCAGTAGTCGGCGTCGCTGATTTCCTGGTCCGAGATCTTGTACACCGAACGGTAGGCGACGGCCAGCGGTTCGGTCATCGCCGCCGCGTTGAACGAAAGCGTCGAAGCGAAGGGGATCAGGTATTTCTCAGCGACGGCAATGTATTCGCTCATGCTGCCGTTGACGCTCATGACGCCCAGCATGAAGCCTGCGCAGGGGCACACATTGGCCATGCCCTTTTTGCAGAAGTCGCAGACGCCGCAGAAGGGCTTGGGGAAGACCACGACTCGTT
>CAIVZW010000242.1 GCA_903910495.1 uncultured beta proteobacterium | reverse complement strand
CTTTGGAGTCCAACATGTACGCGGTCATAAAAACCGGAGGCAAGCAGTATCGCGTTGTCGACGGCGAAAAATTGAAAATAGAACAGATACCGGCAGAAGTTGGCGCAGAAATCACCATCGACCAGATTCTCATGGTTGGCGAAGGCGAGTCCGTAACCATCGGCACTCCTCTCGTCACCGGCGCTTCGGTCAAGGCAACTGTGCTTTCGCAAGGCCGTCACGACAAGGTCATAATTTTCAAGATGCGTCGTCGCAAGCATTATCAGAAACATCAGGGCCACCGTCAAAACTACACCGAAATCCGCATTGACGGAATTTCAGCCTGATTGTCGGCCTAAAGAAAGGAAACTAACTCATGGCACACAAAAAAGCAGGCGGCAGTTCCCGTAATGGCCGCGATTCGGAATCGCAACGTCTTGGCGTGAAGCGTTACGGCGGGCAACTGGTTCTCGCCGGCAACATCATAGTTCGCCAGCGCGGCACCGAGTTCCATCCGGGCGTCAATGTCGGCGTAGGCAAGGATCACACCTTGTTCGCGCTGGTTGAAGGCCACGTTCTGTTCGCGATCAAGGGCGAAAAACGCCGGCGTACGGTCAGCATCGTTCCCGCAGCCTGAAATACGGTTTCGACGGTCTACCGCTGCAGCGGCAAAAAAGCCCTATCCTTGCGGTAGGGCTTTTTTATTTGTACGACGCCGTAACAGCGAAAGAGATTGATTCATGAAATTCATTGACGAGGCCAAGATTTACGTTGCTGCCGGTGATGGCGGCAACGGCGCCGCAACCTTCCGGCGCGAGAAATACGAGCCGGAAGGCGGCCCCAATGGCGGCGATGGCGGACGCGGCGGCAGTGTGTATGCCGTCGCCGACCGCAATCTCAATACCCTGATCGAGTTCCGCTACTCGCGAAAATTCCTCGCCCCGCGCGGTGGTAACGGCGCGTCGAGCGATTGCTACGGCAAGGGCGGCGACGACATCACGCTGCACGTACCCGTTGGTACGGTGATTGCCGACGTCAACAGCGAGCAGATCGTCGCCGACCTCGACGTCGACGGAAAAACCGTGCTGATCGCCAAAGGCGGTCGTGGCGGCCTCGGCAATATCCATTTCAAGTCCAGCATCAATCGTGCGCCGCGCCAATTCACCAGGGGCGAACCCGGTGAAGAACGCGACCTGCGCATGGAACTGCGCGTGCTCGCCGACGTCGGCCTGCTCGGCCTGCCCAATGCCGGCAAGAGCACCTTTATCCGCAGCGTGTCGGCCGCGCGTCCCAAGGTCGCCGACTACCCGTTCACCACCATGCATCCGAATCTTGGCGTCGTTCGCGTCAGCGAGAACAAGAGCTTCGTCATCGCCGATGTTCCCGGTCTGATCGAGGGCGCCGCCGAAGGCGCCGGACTTGGCATCCGCTTTCTCAAGCACCTGGCGCGTACACGCGTGCTGCTGCACATCGTCGATCTCGCCCCGCCCGACCCGGAAGCCGATCCGGCTCACGACGCCAGGGCCATCGTCAGGGAGCTTGAAAAATACAGCCCGGTACTTGCCGCCAAGCCGCGCTGGCTGGTTCTGAACAAACTGGATCTGATCCCCGAAGAAGATCGCGAGCAGCGCGTCAATGACTTTCTGAGCGCCTACGACACGGCCGGTGCGCCGTTCTTCCGCATCAGCGCGATCAATGGCGAAGGCTGTCGTCCATTGATCTACAAGTTGCAGGACGCGCTCGACAGCCTGGCGCCACCGCCCCCGATGGCGGATACTGTGCTTGACAACCATTTTCCAGAAGAATCCGAAAACGACAGCAAAGAATAGCCATGGCCACGACCCGAATTGCCGACGCGAAACGACTTGTCATCAAGGTCGGCTCCGCTCTTGTCACCAATAACGGCGAAGGCCTTGATCTGGCCGCGATCAGCGAATGGGCACGGCAAATTGCCCAGTTGCGGCAGAGCAAGCGGGAGGTGGTGCTCGTCTCCTCCGGCGCCATCGCCTGCGGCATGCAACGCCTGGGCTGGAGCAAACGCCCGAACGCCGTGCATGAACTGCAAGCCTGCGCCGCCGTCGGTCAGATGGGGCTGGTGCAAGTCTATGAAAGCGCCTTCGCCAGCCACGGATTGCATACCGCGCAAATTCTGCTCACCCACGACGACCTCGCCGACCGCAAGCGTTACCTGAATGCCCGTTCGACGCTGACGACGCTGCTTGAACTCGGCGTGGTACCGATCATCAACGAGAACGACACGGTGATCACCGACGAAATCAAGTTCGGCGACAACGACACGCTCGGCGCACTGGTCGCCAATCTCGTCGACGCCGATTGCCTGATCATCCTCACCGATCAACAAGGGCTGTTCACCGCCGATCCGCGCAAGGATGCCAGCGCCACGCTGATCTCCGAAGCCCGTGCCGGTGACCCGGCACTTGAAGCCATGGCCGGCGGTGCGGGTTCGCAATACGGCAAAGGCGGCATGATCACCAAGGTCATCGCCGCCAAACGTGCGGCCAGCAGCGGCGCGCACACCGTCATCGCCAACGGCCGCGAAAACGATATCATGCCGCGCCTGGCGCGTGGCGAATCAGTCGGCACCTTGCTTGTCTCGCAAACACCGCCACTCACCGCCCGCAAGCAATGGCTGGCCGACCATCTGCAACTTGGCGGCAAACTGATTCTCGATGCCGGTGCGGTCAAGGCGCTCGGCGAAGGCAAAAGCCTGCTGCCCATCGGCGTCATCGAAGTTCAGGGCGAATTCGAACGCGGCACGGCCGTAGCCTGCCTCTCACCGGAGGGGGTCGAGATTGCCCGCGGCCTGTCCAATTACGGGAGCAGCGACTCCCGCCGCATCGCCCGCCGCGCCAGTTCGGACATTGAAGGCATTCTCGGCTACATCGACGAGCCGGAAATGATTCACCGCGACAATCTCATTCTCTGCTGAGCGGGCTGATTTCAAGGCTTCGACTTCATTGAAATCCGCACCCAGGCCGGGCTTGTCTTTGGCATAGATATTACCGTTCCTGAATTCCGGCAGCCCGCGAAATACGTCCAGCAAGGCTTCTCTGGGCTCTTCAATTCCTCATGGTATTTCGCCTGATAGACAATATGGGTTCAAGCCATTTCAGGCTACAGCACCGACAACCATCCGCCATCGACATAGATGATCTGGCCATTGACGTAACTCGACGCCGCCGATGCCAGATAGACCGCCGTACCGATCAACTCTTCCGGCTTGCCCCAGCGCTGTGCGGGATTGCTGCTCTTCACCCAGGCATCGAACTGGGCGTTTTCGATCAGGGAGGCATTCATTTCGGTCAGGATGTAACCCGGCCCGATCGAGTTGGCCTGAATGTTGAATTGAGCCCACTCTGCAGCCATGGCGCGCGAGAGCATCTTGATGCCACCCTTGGCGGCGGTATACGGGGCGACCGTGGCACGACCCGCTTCGCAGGTGAGCGACCCGATATTGATGATTTTTCCACCCCGGCCACGCGCAATCATTCGCCTGGCGGCTTCCTTGCCGACGATGAAGGCGCTGGTAAGGTTGGTATCGATCACCCGTTGCCAGTCTTTAAGCTCCAGTTCGACCATCGGTTTGCGGAACTGAATGCCGGCATTGTTGATCAGGATGTCGACCTCGACTCCGGCCTGGTCCAGTTCGATGAACGCCGCCCTCACCGAGGCTTCATCGGACACGTCGAAAGCCATGCCGCGCGCTTGAAACCCCTTGGCCTGAAGGCGCAACACCGCCTCATCGACGGCCTCTTGTCGGCGGCTATTGACGATGACGCTGGCGCCCTCGGCGGCAAGTCCCTCAGCCATGGCGTAACCGATGCCGCGGACCGAGCCGGTAATCAGTGCGGTACGGCCGCTCAGGTCAAACAGTGCAGACATTTCATGATCTCCTTATCGTTTTAATTTGCCGGGGCAGTACTGACAAGCGTGGCTGTGCACGCGCCCTGTCTGGTCAATCACAGGAACGACTGATCGCGCCAGGGAATTGTCGCACGCCGGTGCACCGCCATCGGCACCACGCCGAACTCGGCGTTGCTGACGTTATCCATGATGCTGCAGGCGGCGATCTGCAACTGGCGCTTTTCCATACGCACGCGGCGGGCCGCAATCAAGCCCTGGCGCTCGGCAATGGGAGGTCTGTTCAGCGGGGAAAGCCGGCCATCGAGGAAGGCCGCCCGCTCCAGCAGGTCGACACGTTTCTCGGTGAGGCGCGCCCACAGCAAATCGCCGTCCGCCAGCGCACCGATGCCGCCGCCGGCAAACGCCTCCGGCACGGTATGGCCGATGCAGGCGCCCATGGTGACGCCGGAATAGCGTCCGTCGGTCATCAGCAGCGATGACTTTTCGATCACGCCGTGATGGCGCAGGCTATGGCTGGGAGCGAACATTTCCGGCATGCCGAATGCCGCAGGGCCCTGCCCGGCGATGACAAAGGCAAAGGCCAGTGTTCCCCTGCTGATCATGGCAAGAGCATCATCTGCACTGTCGTCTGCCTGGCCGCCGTTGATGATGCGGAACGCGGCAAGCAGTTCCGGCGTCAGTTCGGGCATCCGTGACAGAACCTCAAGCAGATTGTGCGAACGCAACTCCAGATTGCAGGCCTCCTCGTTTTCGTAATAGCGCACCAGGAAAGCACGGCCGTTGAATCGCTCATAGATCCCGGTCGACATGCCTGAGACCTTGAGCGTGCAGGAGGTGAAGAAATTGCCGCGCAGGATGTCGGTCCCGGAAATATGCCGCACCGGCTTGAGGCGAATAATCGAGCGTTCCTGCGGCAGAGCGGGCGAAACGGCCACGTCAATTTCGGCCACGCGCTGTCCCCAGGTTTTCCCTGTAACGGTCGGCGCATCCCAGTCCATGGGCACGCCCAGATCCTTGAGCACCTTGTAGAGACTGGTAATGCCATGATGCAGTCCGGCCTGGGCCTGTTGCGCCAGCACGAAGGTGTCGCGATTCTCGGTCAGACTGTGGGCGAAGACATCGGGAACCGGGTGCGCGTCACGGATTCGTTCATAGTCGAACAGGGAAACGTCAAAGCCGGCATGGCGCATCACGCCGGGCATGTGCAGCATCAGATTGCTTGAACTGCCGGTGGCATTGTGCATGCGCACGGCATTGGCAAAGTTGCGCGACAGCATGTCACATACGGCGTATTCGGGCTTGTTGATCAGGCGGAACAATTGATCGACGTTGCGCGCCACCATGGACGTCGGTGCGGCATCAACGAGCAGTTCGGCTTCGGCCGGGACAAAGCCGAGTGCGGAAAGCAGGGTACGCGAGGAGTTTCCGCTGCCGTTGAAGGCGCAGATCCCGCCCTGGTCGTCGCAGGTTGCCGCTGCGAGCTCGTTGAGGATGAGATCGGCGGCGGCGCGCTCGATCAATTCAGTTTCAACGGCCCGGTTGAGCAGTCCAAGGAAGGCTTCATCCGATGAGCATTGCAGGATGTGCCTGCCGTTGGCCTCGATATCGTCGGCCAGTTGCGCATCGCCTGCGGCACGCGCCGCCTCCTGGATGGCCTGCAGCTTCTGGCGTGTGCTTTGCGGGATGCGGCCGCCTTTCATCACCCGTGCCGGCACGAACAGGGCCCACACCGGCGCCGTGCCGCGCTCCGTTTCGCGCCGTGCCCGGTCGGCGGCAGCCAGACCGGAGAGGATTCCGGTCGGCGCCTTGTCGCAACCGGACAGCACGTAGGCCGCATGATAGCTGTGCCCCTCGAAGTTGGTATTCACCGACATCGCCGTGTGGTTGCGCGAAACTAGCGAATAGCACTGCCCGATGTTGCTTTGTGCCGTACCGTCGCACATGACCGGGATAGCAAAGGTAAACGGCACGCCCCCGTTATGCCAGATACGTGCGGCCGCCCGCAAGGCGTGCTCCAGATCGAACAAGTGCGCCGGATGGTCCGCCGAGCCCTGGATGATGCAGATGCGCGGGCGGTTTGCGGCCAGGCGCTCGACGATGGCCGGCAGTGAGTAGTCGCCCAGTTCGGAGCCATCAGCCTCGTTTTTGAGCAAGGCCTCGGCACGCGCCAGCAGGGCCTGTACGGTAATCGGCTCGTTGGCCAGGCCCTGAATGCATTTGCGGTATGGATTTGATTTTTCGATGACGAACAGGTCAGCAAATTCGGCATTGATTTGGGCAGTGCAGGGCGTGTTCATGTCCGGTCCGTTTGCAGGTTGACGCGATTGCGCCGGGAAAATGGCATCTGGAAAAGATTCTATTGATCCGGCACGATAATGTCTGAAGTCCGCTCGCCCTGAGCTTGTCGAAGGGTGGGCGGGCTTCGACAAGCTCAGCCCGAACGGGGTAAATACTTCACCGTGCCGTATCAATAGCATAGCACGTCATTCATTGTGCTACAGTTTATTCACTGCTGTACTACAACAGTGTTGACATTGCCCCATCTTTGATGCCAGACTTTCGCCTGGATGCTTTCCGCACAGGATGCGCCAGGAATTGACCCATCATCACCAACTAGCCGAGGAAAAAATGAGCACCGGACTGAACATACTTGCCAATGGCGCGCTGGACTTCGTCTCTCTCGGCGCCCTCATTCACCGCCTGGACACCGGGATCGTACCCTTCCGCAAAGCCACTGAATGCCAGATTCACGTCAGCGGCGGCGAGTTCAATTGCGCGG